>NZ_ALPT02000029.1 GCF_000292245.2 Alkalihalobacillus alcalophilus ATCC 27647 = CGMCC 1.3604
CATCCTCTTTTTTCATTACCTATTCCCCTTTTTTCGCACCGTAATCAGAGGCACTCTTCTTTTTCATTACCTATCCTCGTTTATAGATACTGTTTAACTTACAGACAGGAGCCTCCGAACCTTATTAACTTTAATTAGAAGAACATTTTCCACTTTCTACCTTTAAAAACACAAAAAAAGCCGCCCTCATAAGATCATTTTCATAACCTTATGGGACAGCCCTTCTTCTATGAGAAATCTATTTCAATCAATTTTCTTTTCTTCTTGTTCCACGTTCATTAAAGATTAGAAACCTTTAACCTACTTTGCTTTCTTCTTTTACTTGCTGCTGAAGCTGATACATTTTCGCATAATTTTGTTCAAGCTTCATTAACTCATCATGTGTTCCTTGTTCAACGATTTTTCCTTTATCAAGAACAAGAATTTGATCCGCGTTTTTAATCGTGGATAGACGGTGGGCAATAATAAAAGTCGTACGCCCTTCTTTTAATGTATCCATCGCTTTTTGAATAATGGTTTCCGTCTCCGTATCGATATTTGATGTTGCTTCATCTAAAACAAGAATCGCTGGATTGACAACTAATGCTCTGGCAAAGCTAATTAACTGTCTTTCCCCACTTGATAAAGTACTTCCTTTTTCTTTTACTTCTTCATCCAAAATATTATCCAGTCGTGAAAAGACTTGTTTGCCACCAACTAATTCAAGGGCATGCTCCACTTCTTCTCTCGTAATATCATTTCGATTTAACGTAATATTCGTTTCGATCGTCCCCGTAAACAAATATGGTTCCTGCAACACAATCCCCATGTGCTCACGTAATGTCTGACGTGGAATGTCCTTAATATCTTGACCATCTAACCTGATTGCCCCTTTTTGACAATCATAAAAACGAAATAAAAGATTCATGATTGAACTTTTCCCTGAACCAGTATGACCAACTAAAGCGATCGTCTGACCTGGTTTTGCCGTAAAGGATAAATGTTTCAACACATATTCATCTTCTTTATAACTGAAGCTCACATCATCAAATGTAATTTCACCCTTTGGACGCTTCATAACTTCTTCTGCTACATCTTCGCCTTCTTTATCCATAAGTTCAAATACACGTTCCCCAGCAACACGAGCTTGCTCTAAGTTTGCTAACTGGTTCACAATACGGTTAATCGGTTCAAATAAACGGTTAATATAGTCAACAAACGCGTAGAGAATCCCTAATGTTAAAACAGCTCCAACACCTGTTTGAGCTCCTCCTAAAAACCAGATTAACCCAACCATAATCATGTTTCGAAGCACAGCCGTTAAATTATGTGACGTTAAAGAATTTAAGCGGAGCATCTTATTTTGAGCAGTAAAATGCTGTTCATTCAATGTGCCAAAGGTTTTTTCGCGACCTTTTTCTTTACGAAAAGCTTGAATGATTTCCATCCCTTGAATCGATTCATTTAACGACGCATTAATTTCACTATTTTTCGAACGAATTTCATGATTATATTTAGACGCAAACTTACGGTAAAGCACAATCCAAACCCATAATATCGGGATGAGAACGAGTGCCCCTGCCGCTAACCTAGCATCTAACAGGAATAATGCCGTATAAATTCCGATCATATAAATCACACTTGAGAAGAAATTCGCTAACACGGCGACATATAACTCTCGTACGGCTTCCGTGTCATTTGTAACGCGAGCAACGACCTTACCAGCCGGCAAATTATCAAAAAACCGAACAGGTAAACGGGATAGATGGTTAAATACATCCGTCCGTAGCTTTTGAATAATTCGATTCGCCGCCTTTTGTAAATAAAAGCGTTGACCATATTGGAAAAACGAAGCAAAAATGATTAAGCCTAAATAAAATAAAAGCCAATACACAACCGGCATAATTTCCGGTCTATAAAAATCCATCACTTCCGAAGCAGATAATGCAATCGCTTCAGAAACAAAAGTGTCATCGGCATTCGTAATCGTCAGTTCACCGTTTTCAAAACTCTTTTCACCATCAAACGGGATAAGCTGATTCGTAACGTAAAAGCTTAAACCAATTTGTACAATTTGAATCGCATTCCCCCTATCACTTCCATCTGATAGACGAGATTCACGTATATACCAAGTTTCATTATATAAAACAGCCTGCTCCTGCTCGACCGTTTCAATCCAAGGCTCCTCTATCCCCATAATATGATTATCAATAATCGTTTTTGCAATAAAAGGACCTGTTAGCTCTGCCGCCACACTGACAGATAATAAGATAAGAGCAAAAATGATCGTTTTTTTACTCGAAAGGGCGTATTGATAAAGTCTTTTTCCTACTGTCATGTAAGAGCACCCCCTCCTGTAGATAATGTCTGTCTATCCACTTGTGTTTTGTACCAGCCGTTTTGTTGAATAAGTTGTTCATGCGTTCCTTGTTCTACGACTTTTCCTTCATCAAATACAAGGATTAAATCGGCATGCTCAACTGCAGACATTCGATGCGTTGTAATAATCGTTGTTTTTCCTTTGCGCTCTTCTTGAATATTTTTGACGATTAAAGCTTCCGTTTTGGCATCAACAGCTGATAGTGAATCGTCCAAAATCAATATTTCGGGGTCTGATATCAAGGCTCTAGCAATTGAAATTCGTTGTTTTTGGCCTCCAGATAAAGCAACTCCTTTTTCTCCCACAAGTGTTTCCAATCCCTCTGGCAAAAAGGCTAAATCTTGTTCAAAAGCAGAGAGACGAATCGCCTTTTCAAGATCTTCCTCCGATGCACCTTCTTTACCAACTAATATGTTTTCTTCGACACTTTGAGAAAATAAAATATGCTCTTGTGGTACATAGCCGATCCAAGATCGAACTTGTTCCTTCGTTTGATCAGCGATTGAATGCTCCCCAACTTTAATGGAGCCTTGACCCATCGGATAAAACTTTAATAATTGCTTTACAAAAGTCGTTTTCCCACTCCCGGTCCTGCCGACTACGCCAATCGTTTCACCAGAATGAGCCAATGCCGAAACATCCTGAAGCTGTGCATGCTTAGTAGATGGGTATTTAAATGTTACATCATTAAAATTGATTTTATCAGGGTATTGCTGGATAGCTGCATTTGCCGGATCGACAACATCTTGTTTGATCGCTAGTGTTTGATTAACACGATCTAAAGATGCACTTCCCCGTTGCAAAATATTTATAAGCTCCCCTACTGCAAACATTGGCCAAATCATCATTCCTAAATAAATGTTAAATGTGACAAGTTGACCTAATGAAATTTGTTGTTGAAACACTAGGTAAGAACCGTAACCAATTCCTATTACATAACTCATCCCCACTAAAATATTTATCACGGGTTCAAATAATGCATCCGTTTTAGCCACTTGAAGATTCTTTTTATACACATCTTCGCTCATATCTCGGAATTTCTTTTCATCAAGGCGTTCTTTCCGAAACGCTCGAATGACTCTCATCCCTGCAACCGATTCTAGAACACGGTCATTTAACTTACCAAATGCATCTTGTGCTGACGTGAATCGAGTATGAATTTGCTTTCCTAAAATTGAAATAAAAATAGCCATAATCGGTAACGGTAAAATCGCTGCGAGCGTTAATTTCCAATCTACTAAAATACACATCGCTACTAAAACCGTTAACATAAAGACACTCGAATCAACTAACGTCAAAATTCCAAAACCAGCCGTCATCGAAACAGCCTTTAAATCATTTGTTCCTCTCGCCATTAAATCGCCCGTTCTTTGCTTTTCATAGAACGGTGGATCCATTTTTAATAAATGTCTCATAAACGTTTTCCGAAGCTTCCTTTCTAGGACAAAGGCACCTCCAAATAACTTAGACATCCATATATACGTAAAGCCATAACTGACAATCGTCACAATAACAAATACCCCAATGAGCGTCCAAAAAACAGACCCACTTAATTGACCCATTTGAAAATAATCAATCGCTCGACCAATTAAACTTGGTGGGATAATATCAATAATTCCAACTAGTATTAGAAGCAATAGGGCAATCGTATACCTCCGCCACTCTTCTTTAAAAAACCATGATAATTGTTTAAAAATCCTAAACATCCAATTTCCTCCCTCTTCGTTCAACTAACCGCCTTCTAACTCTCCCATTGATAAGATTTGAGCTCTAGGCACTATCATAACCCTTCTCCTCCTTCGTTTACTTGATCAAACTTAGTGTCTTCATAAAGCCACTGAAAATATTTTCACTTAATATACTCCGCCAGCTGGATGCCTACGCGTTCCGCGGGTGAACCGGGAGTATCCGGACATTCCGCTCGCTCCGCTTTGGTCATATAATGAACACTTTTTGCTCGATTACCACCCATTTGAAATATATACCTTACTTTTTAGTGGCCTAGTATTCACAAGTAGGAGCCCTTTTATCACAGCATGAAAAAAAGCATACCGCTTAGTCGCGATATGCTTTGTTCACCATAAACAAATAGCACAATCAAAAGAATAAACGACGACTAGGAAGCCGTCCCCTATTATACAAACCCCTACTGGTGTATACAAAGAAAAGGAGACGGTACTTTTATACAGTTGTGATAACGCTGTTGATCAAATGTAATGAATGTACGCATGGTCCCGCTCCTCCTTTTCTGAAATAATTAGTTTGATTACATTCAAAATATTAGCCGATATTTCCAACAATTGCAAGACGTTTTTTCATAATTTCGAAAAATATAAGCCGATTTAGGTAAATACCCAATCTCATGACCGTCCTTCACTCTTTATGGTTGTCAACCATAAAATAAACTACAAGAAGCTATGAGTTTCTTACCGAAACAATAAAAGGTGGTGTTCATTCATGGGATTTTATGGTGGCGGTTATACTCCATATAACTATTGTCCTCCCCCTCCACCTCCTCCTTGCTATGGTGGTGGCTACGGCGGTGGCTTTGGTGGTGGCGGATTTGGTATTGCCATTGTTATCGTACTCTTCCTCTTCATCATTATCTGCTGCGGCGGTGGTGGCTTTGGAGGCGGCTATGGCGGAGGATACAAATAAAACACCCTCATAGCGGCAAGAAAGCAAGCGAAAGAAACGAAATAAAGGAGAGAGACTTTTAAAAGAATGGGGTTGTCCACAGTCATGAAAATGACCTTTGAGGGTTCAGCCCCTTTTTGAATGTTATAACTCCCGAGATGGGAGGCACGCATCCACAAGCGAGCTCCATTACCAATTACTAATTTTTTCTTATCCCATTCTCACTCAACAAAAAAGACTACTCAACTGGCCAAATGACCTTTTGAATAGTCTCAACTATATATAACTATATCTTTTAATATGACTTTATACATTTCCACTATCCCATTGCTCACACGCTCTTCTCAAATCGGCTTGGCTTTAGGAATAGTTCTATTCGTTTGTTTTCTTCTAAATATGGATAATAGCATACTTTACCGGCGAAAACCGGCTCTAAGTATTCTGATTCTGGAAAATGACGTGGTTGCATTAAGTTCGGTGAGAACTTTGCAATCGGTACTTCCCCTTCATTTAATACGGTCGCTACAAACTGAGAGCAGAAAAATGCATTTTTGCGCTTAAAATCATATTTACACATTAACGCAACCATACCAAGAATATTATACCGATACATTTCGCGTTGAATCGAGATTTGCTCCACTTTCCGTTTCATTCGCTCAAAATCCCGCTCACTAACCTCACAACGATATACTTCACAATTAGCTCTTTGAAAAATAAATGAGTGCATATCCTCTTTCACAAATCCACCAACAAATGGATTATGCGGGCGCTTCCGTCCGAAGCTATAAACCTCAGTAAGTTCTTTATTAAACGAAATCGAAACATGATTCAATTGTTCTTTTGTATACAGTCTGATGGCCTTTGCAAATAAAGTACCTGTGTCAGATAATAAAATATAAATATATCTTTTCCTCATAGAAATCAACCCTTGCTCCTCAATTAAAGGCTTAATAAAATAAATAAAATAGAATGAATGCAAAATAATTTTCCCTCTTACATTATCATCAATAAAAAAGATAAAGAGAACAATCTTGAGGGTGATTGGTTCTCAGCCTTAAGACGGATATTCCCCAAGTAGAAGAATTGGGAGCCCTACAGATACACCATAAACAAGACATAAATTTCCATTCACATAAATTGACAACATTGATAAAATAACCTATTTTTTTCAAATTAAATAATACATACATTCTACATAACTATCGATAAGATTACTATCTTTTTTTACTTTTACATGATGTGGCTTTTATAACATTAGACGAACAAAAATAAATAAACCCCTACACTCTTTCAATAATAAATGCATTCAATAAGTGACCTATTAATTATACGTTTATCATCACCTTTTTGTTTCAACTCTAAAAAAAAACTTCTATATCAGAAAGCAAATGCTTTGAATAGAAGTTTTAGACCCTATTTTATTTATTCCTTTACTCAACTTTCGCATCGAGAAAATCCGTTCAACGAGTTGGCAGAGAGAAAGGGAAGCGCTTAAACAATTGCCCTTGACACGTTTGAAAAGCGAGAACGTACTATCACACATAACGGATAAATTGCGCAGTAAGAAAAAAAGAATAGGCCCTCCGACGGTCGCTCCCAAACAGACACTCCGCGTCCTTGCCGAGAACCTCATGAGCCTCCTCAGCGTTTCACGCTTGCGGGGTCTCATTGAACGGTTTATTCCTGCGGGAGTCTCCGTGTCTGTTTGTCCGCTAGATAATGGAATCGAATCTAGGTTCGGTTTTCTCATTGAATAAAAAAACAGTCATGACTTCAACGTACATGAGCTTGAGAATGATTTTTCTCTTTCCATGACTAATTCCGTTACAGTTGTAAACCAATCCGTGTGGATGCTCTGTACGTTAGCTAGATGATCGAGCTTGTTTCGATTGGAATCCTGTCTTTTCATGACGGCAGACTTAGGAAAAAAATAGGGGGCAACGACCTATTTAGTTCCATAACCAACAATGTGAAGAAGATGGTCCTTCTGCGTTAGAAATAGCTGATTTGGAAAGAGTAATATCATCAAGCCTCTCCACGACACTTAGCGGACAAAACCATACGGAGACTCCCGCGGGAATAAACCGCGGAGCGAGACCCCGCAAGGCTTGCCGAGGAGGCTCGCCAGGTTCCCGCAGGACGCGGAGTATGGTTTTGGTAGCGACAGCCGAAGCGCTTCATTTAGTGAACAGATTCCTTCAACAGCCTACGAAGAGATGTGTTCAGACGGTCAACGATTGAACCGTTCATGTAAAGTCAATTTGAGTATTGTATCGCCCTAAAGTCAATCTCTATCAACGGTTAAGGGTCAATCATACGCTGCGAAAGTTGAGTTCCTTTACAATAAAACCATTTTTCTCCTAGGCATATCTTCTTCGTTTACTAGAAGACGGTATCCTCAATTCATCACGATATTTAGCAATCGCTCTTCTCGATATTTCAATTTGGTGTTCCTTTTGCAAATAGTCGACCAATTTCTGATCAGACAATGGCTTTTCTTTATTTTCTTTTGCAATTAACTGCTTTAATAACTGCTTAATCGATTCAGATGTGTTTGCTGAATCCTCTCGATTAGAACTTACAGCCGATGAAAAAAAGGCTTTCAATTCCAATAATCCTTTTGGCGATTGTAAATATTTATTACTTGTCACCCGACTCACTGTAGATTCATGAATCTCTAGCTCATCTGCTACATCCTTTAAAATAAGAGGCCTTAAAGAAGCATTTTTGAAAATAAAATCAGCTTGATGACGAACAATCACTTCCGTTACTCTTTTTAATGTGGATTGTCTTTTTTCAATACTCGTTAACAGCCATTTTACTTCTTCATGCTTCAAGCGAACATATTTAGTCACATCTTCATTTGGATTATGCATCATCTTTACATATTGCTGATTCACCGTGATACGTGGGATTCTCTCCATATGAACATAGACTTTAACTTCATTTGTCTCCTTATCTAAGTAAACACTCACATCTGGAGTTACATATCTCGTTAAACTTGATTGAAAATTTAAACCTGGCCTCGGCTGAAGTTGCTGTATAAAGTCATAAGCTTGTTGCACTTCTAAAAGATCAATCGAACAACTTTTGGCAATCTCCTTCCATCTCTTATTCGCCAAATTGTCAAGATGATCTGCGACAATTTGCTCAACTAAGAGATGACGAGATTCTAACTGTTGCAATTGGATTAACAAACATTCCTTTAGTGTTCTTGCTCCAACTCCGTATGGTTCAAACTGCTGTAAGGTCGATAATATTTCCTCTGCCTCTTCAAATGATATTTTTAATTCTGAACACAATTCATCTAATGGATAGGATAAATAACCATCATCGGTTAAATGATTAATAAAATAACATAGCCGCTCAAATTGAATACTAGTAAGTGGCAAAAATCTAGCTTGTTCCATTAAATAAGGATGTAGACCTGTTGACTCTTCAGAAATTTGTTCAAGCCAATTTGTCTCACTTTCCATTCCGCTTGATTGTCGAGCTCTTCTCACCTCATAATCCGGCTGAAACTCATCGTTTTTAGTGGCCTCTTTTTCAGTTTGCATCTCAACTTCCAATAATGGATTTTCTAACGCTTGTTCTTCAATATGAGCAATTAATTCATGCGTTGACAATTGAAGCAAGGATATGGCGTGACGTAGTTCTGTTGTCATATATAAGTCAGTGCGCTGCTTTTGAACCAAACTAAAATCAAGCATCCTCGTTCACTCCTTACAAGATTTTACTTGTTTGAGAAGAGTCCTCGGAGAGCAAACTTTACATTTTGCGGCCGCTCAGCTAATCTCCTCATAAAGTAACCATACCAATCTTTCCCAAACGGTACATAGACTCTCATCGTATACCCTTCATCGGCAATACTTTGTTGCATTTCCGTTCTCATGCCATACAACATTTGAAACTCAAACTGTGACTTAGGAATATTATTCTCTTTCGCAAACGCTTTCACCTTCTTAATTATATGATGATCATGGGAAGCAATTGCTGTATATTTTCCATTTAACAAATGTTTTTTTATAATATTGAAATAATTCTCATCAACTTTCTCTTTCTCTTGGTAAGCAACCGTGGCTCGCTCTTTATAAGCGCCTTTTACTAATCGTAAGCTAAGATCCTGTAATTCGTCTACATCTTTTTCAGCTCGATGCAAATAAGCTTGAATCACGGTTCCAATATTTTCATAATCTTTCCTTAACTCGGCTAAAATATCTAGTGTTTTCTGACACCTCGTATAGTCCTCCATATCAATTCTCATGAAGATATCGTGTTTTTTGGCTACACGGACAATCTTCTTCATATTCTCCAAACAAAATTCAGCATTTATATCAAGTCCAAGTTGGGTCAGCTTGACCGACATATGTGAAGAAACTCCTGAAGCCGCAATCGCTTCAAGCGTCTGAATCGCCATAGCTGTTGACTCTAAAGCTTCTTCTTTACTCTGCACATACTCGCCTAAATGATCGACTGTACAAACAAGACCTTTTTGATTTAATTCTTTTAATGATTCAATCATTTCTTCAATTGCAACTCCTGCCACAACTTGGGAAGCTCCAAATTTCAAGCCCCACTTTTTTGCCCCACTACTAATCAATCGATTATGCGATAAAAACAAAAAGAAATTTCGTGAAACCTTTTCAACCACCATCATAGCAATTTCCTCCTTTAATATAAAGCGTAGCCTGTTTGGTCAGAAGCGAGAGAAGTTGGATCACTCCTCCAGCTGCATACCCTACGCGTTCCGCGGATGAGTCGGGAGCCTCCTCAGCTATTCGCTGCGGGGTCTCCCGTTCCTCACTAATTCCGCTCGCTCCGTTTTGGTTAAACAAAAGCCATTCGGGTCAACTTTTCCTCAACTTATATACTTCAATCTATTGCAAATTCCGCGCCAAATATTTATTTTTCTAAGAAACTATTCCTCATAAAATTCATGCCGATTTTCCCGTCTTTTTCTTGCTCTATTACACAAGTTAAAACCTTCCTATAATTGAAAGCGAAAACATATAGAATTATTAGACATTTTTGTTTATGATGAAGAAAACAGTTATACACATTTGTCTTAATGAGTTTACATTTAGGAGGGCTTACTTTTGAAAACGGCTTTTCAACTTAAGGAAATGGCTAAACCATTAACCGAACGTCTACCAATCAATGAGATGAAAATAGTTTCTGAGGATTTGCATATACTCGACTTGCCCATGCTCGAACTCGGGCAGGATTTTCTATTAGAAAACGCTGAAGGAAACTTAGTTGGCTGGGTATCTATGGATGATTTTGTCCTAAAGCTTTTTCAATACACAAAAGAACTAAGTGCTGTTTACGACACTTTACTGACGAATGTGGAAGATGCAATTGCGATTACAGACATAAATGGCAATGTGACCGCTTGGAATCGCAAATCAGAAGAAATGTATCGACTAAAAAAAGAAGAAATTATCGGACAACCAATTACCAACTTTTTCGAAAAAGAAGCTCTTATTTTATTATCGACCATGCAAACGCAGCTTGGTGTTAATCAGCACTACAATCAACCACGACCAAACGTACATGTACTCATTAACAGTGCACCGATCTATGTCAACAATAAAATTATTGGCGGCCTTTCCATTGAGCGTGATATTACCGATATGGTAAAACTAAATGAACACCTATCTGAAACAACGGCATACTTGCATGATTTAGAACAGAATGTCAATGGAGACGCCGAGCCATCTTTTCAAAAAATAAAAGGTAGAAGTACCAAACTACAAGAAGCTATTACATTAGCTAAAAAAGTTGCTAGTACAGATGCCCCGGTTCTAATTACGGGGGAAAGTGGTGTCGGTAAAGAGCTTTTTGCAGAAGGTATTCACCAAGCAAGCAAACGGAACAAAAAGCCCTTTATTGCAATTAATTGTGGAGCGATTCCGAATGCATTATTTGAAAGTGAGCTTTTTGGTTATGAACAAGGAGCCTTTACCGGAGCTGCACGCGGAGGTAAAAAGGGGAAATTTGATTTAGCCAAAGGGGGTACCCTCTTCTTAGATGAAGTTGGTGAGATGCCACTTGAGCTCCAAGTAAAATTATTACGTGTTCTTCAAGAAAAACAATATTATCGCGTCGGTGGAACGGAATCAATTCCATTTGACGTTCGCATCATTACAGCTACGAATCGTGATATTGAGCAAATGGTTTTAGATGGTCGCTTCAGAGAGGACCTCTACTACCGCCTGAATGTGATCGCGATTCACGTCCCACCTTTGCGGGAAAGAATCGAGGACGTCCCAGCTCTCGTCCAGTTATTTTTGAAAGAGTTTTCTTTTAAATACTCAACACCAGCACCACATATCGATTCAGAAGTTATGTATGCGTTTATGCAACATCGTTGGAAAGGGAACATTAGACAGTTGAGGAATATCATTGAACGACTCGTCATACTCGGAAGTGATACTGATACAATTAATGCTAAACATCTGCCTCCAAATTTTTTCGAATCACAACAAACAAAACTTACTGAGCCACTAGGTGAAAGTACTCCTACTATAGAAGATACTAGTCACTCTATTAATAAAGAGCAAATTGTAAGCGCCCTAGACAAAACATACGGCAACCGCTCTGCCGCAGCCAAAATCTTAGGAATATCAAGAGCCACATTATATAACAAAATGAAAAAATACAAATTAAACTAGTTTGCCTTTTTAATAACCTTTTCTTAGTAACCTTGCAACTAATCCAGAATGATAACCTCTTTTCTTCGGCTATCTTCCGGATTAGTTTTTTTTCTTATTTACCTTCCTAAAAAACGTTGAATGACCTTACTGCCTAAAGTTTGAATCTAGTTGGCCTCCCCCTTTGTTGCTTCTGACTTTACCTCCATTATTTATCTTTCATTCTAAAAATCCCATAGCACTTCAGAGACTTAAAACAGCTTTTCTACCAGTTATTTAGCTATCAAATCTGTTTTTAGTCAAATGAATAAACAAAACTGTCTAAACATTTACACTTATGTATAAATTAAATTAAACGATTACATTAAAATAAATCATTATATTTTAATAGAAAGCTATCTGTCAGCAATGAACACTCCTTGGTTCGTTAAATAAAAAGTTGGCATATAAATTGCATAATAGTTCATTAGACAATCAAATAGACAAAATTTATAAAAGATCTTTGTCTTAAGCCTTACTTAAAATTCAAAATCGAAAGGATGATCTCTCATGACTTGGGATTACAAACATGAACCATTTACAGATTTTAGCGATAGCACCAATCAAGCGGCATTTAAGGAAGCTTTAGCTTTAGTAAAGAAAGAATTAGGTAAAGAATATCCAATTGTAATTGGTGGTAAGAAAATTTTTACCGAGGATAAAATTGTTTCCGAGAATCCATCCAATCATAAAGAAATTGTCGGTTATGTTTCAAAAGCATCACGCGATCATGCGGAGCAAGCCCATGAAGCGGCTCAGGAAGCATTTAAAACGTGGAAAACATGGTCGGCTGAGTCTCGTTCGGCGATTCTTTTCCGTGCGGCAGGGTTAATTCGTAAAAGAAAACATGAATTTTCAGCTTACCTTGTTTATGAAGCTGGGAAACCGTGGAAAGAAGCAGATGCCGATACAGCTGAAGGCATCGACTTCCTCGAATATTACGGCAGACAAATGCTTTCTTTAAAAGATGGCGTCAAAATTCATAGTCGTGAGCAAGTCGAGCATAATCAATACAACTACATTCCATTAGGAGTTGGGGTAACAATTTCTCCTTGGAATTTCGCCTTTGCGATTATGGCAGGAACGACGATTGCCCCAGTTGTTGCTGGTAATACCGTTCTTTTAAAGCCAGCAAGTACGACTCCTGTTATCGCCTATAAGTTTATGGAAATATTAGAAGAAGCAGGACTTCCGGCAGGAGTTGTCAACTTCATTCCAGGCAGCGGTTCTGAAATCGGTGACTATTTAGTTGACCATCCGAAAACGGCTTTTGTTAACTTTACAGGCTCCAAAGATGTTGGGGTTCGCATTTATGAACGTGCGGCAAAAGTACATCCTGGTCAGAAATGGTTCAAACGTGTAGCGATTGAAATGGGCGGAAAAGATACAATCATCGTTGATAATGACAGCAATATCGAAACAGCAGTCCAATCGATCGTACAATCCGCGTTCGGTTTCTCTGGACAAAAATGTTCCGCTTGCTCAAGAGCCGTTATACACGAAGATGTCTATGATGAAGTATTAGAAAAAGTCGTCGCAGAAACAGAAAAATTAACCGTTGGTGACCCTACTGATTACACAAATTATATGGGACCGGTTAATGATCAAGCTGCTTTTGATAAAGTGAAACAATATATTGAAATTGGGTCTTCTGAAGGGAAACTAATGGTTGGAGGAACAGGCGATAATTCAACAGGATACTTTGTGAATCCAACCGTATTTGCAGACGTTGCCCCAGATGCACGACTTATGCAAGAAGAAATTTTCGGACCGGTTGTCGCCTTCTCAAAAGCGAAGGATTTTGACCACTTATTAGAAATTGCTAATAACACAGAGTACGGTCTAACGGGAGCGATTATCTCGAATAATCGTGAACATCTTGAAAGAGCTCGTCATGAGTTCCATGTCGGCAACCTTTATTTCAACCGCAGTTGTACGGGTGCGATCGTTGGTTATCAACCATTTGGTGGATTTAATATGTCTGGTACAGACTCTAAAGCGGGCGGACCCGATCATTTATTATTATTCTTACAACCAAAAACCGTTTCAGATGCTTTATAAGAGTTAATATTCATTTAATGTTAGCTAGAAAGGGCTCTCTCAAAAGGTCATATCGCCTTTTGGGAGGCCTTTTTTGGTTGATGAGCATCGTTATCGGGATTGGTAATGTAATTTGGTAATTATTCAAATTACATTGCGTATAACCTCTAATTCGTAATGTAATTTCCCACTCTGACTAATTACGGTGCGTATAACCTCTAATTCGTAATGTAATCCGGTGATGACACTAATTACGGTGCGTATAACCTTTAATTCGTAATGTAATTTCCCACTCTGACTAATTACGGTGCGTATAATCCCTAATTCGTAATGAAATCCGCCCATAAACCAAATTACAGTGCGTATAATCCCTAATTCGTAATGAAATCCGCCCATAAACCAAATTACGGTGCGAATAACCCTTCATTCGTCCTGAAATTTTACAATCAATTCCTTCATTTAAAAAGCCTTCAAACAACAAAAGAAGCTCGTAAGTGACACAAAACCATCACCCACAAGCTTCTTTAATACTATTCGACTATCTTTCCCACCAAATCAACTACTCAATACCTTTTTTATCCGCTCAAGTGCCCAATCTAGCTCTTCTTTTTTTATAACTAGCGGTGGAGCAAAGCGAATAACTTTTTCATGTGTTTCCTTACATAAAAGGCCTTCTTCTTTTAACGACTCACAATATTTTCTAGCTGGTACTGTCAGCTCAACTCCGATAAATAAGCCTTTTCCACGAACTTCTTTAATAAGAGGATTGTCTATTTTCACTAGTTCAGCTTTCAAATATTCGCCTAGCTCAAACGAACGCCAGACCAATTTCTCTTCCTCAATCACATCCAGAGCCGCAATCGAAACCGCACACGCTAGTGGGTTCCCACCAAAAGTTGACCCATGTGATCCAGGCTCAAATACCCCTAAAATGTTTTGATTAGCCGCTACTACTGAAATCGGAAATACACCACCACCGAGGGCTTTCCCTAAAATATACATATCTGGCTCGACGCCTTCCCAGTCACAAGCAAACATTTTTCCCGTTCTCCCTAGCCCGACTTGAATTTCATCGGCAATAAAAAGAACATTTTGCTCCTGACAAACTTGAAAAGCTTCTTTTAAGAACCCCTCGTGTGGAACAATAATTCCTGCTTCTCCTTGAATCGGCTCTAACAGAAAAGCCGCTGTATTTTCGGTAATGGCCTCCTTTAAAGCATTTAGATCTCCATACGGAATAACTTTAATGCCAGGCAACATTGGCCCGAAACCTCTTTTATACTCTTCATTTGAAGAAAGCGATACGGCCGTCATCGTGCGCCCGTGAAAATTCTCTTCACAAACAATAATCTCGGCTTGATTTTCCTTCACACCTTTTATATCATAGGCCCATCTTCTCGCAGCCTTTACCGCTGTTTCAACCGCCTCTGCCCCTGTGTTCATTGGCAAAATCATTTCTTTTTCGTTAAGTGGGCTACTTTTTCATAAAAAGGAGCCAGTTGATCGTTATGAAAAGCTCTTGATGTTAAAGTAATGTTATCGGCCTGAGCTTTTAGTGCTTGAATGATTTTAGGATGGCAATGCCCCTGATTAACCGCCGAATAGGCACTAAGCATATCTAAGTATCGATTGCCCTCTGGATCCCAAACCCAAACGCCTTCTCCCTTATTGAGCACAACAGGTAGTGGATGATAATTATGGGCTCCGTATTTTTCCGTCTTTTTTAGAATCTCTGAAGTTGCTGTCATGTAAAAAACCCTCCTACTTCTTTTCGTTAAGTAGTTCCAAGTCCTTCCTATCCAAACCGGCCTCATTTTCATACATGAAGTCGAAACGTCTTACCTTTTTATCTCTCTATTATGTATTCCATTTCAAGTGACCGTTCTCCTTTTATCTGAAGGAAATTTGCTCGGAAACCCCTATAACTTATTACATTCTATTGATCATCCAAAAAAGGTGAAGACTCTCCTTATCTTCTTAACATCCACACGACAAACGGAATTAATAAAAAGGCTAAAACACCACCTGCTAACGACAATGTCGCAAAGCTTGAATGAGCCACAACCATCCCCGAAAGGGCCCCACCAGACGCTCCTGCTAAAGCGATTAGCACATCAACCGATCCTTGAGTCTTAGCCCGAGTTGTCGCTGTTGTTGCATCAACGATGATCGTTGTTCCACTTATTAATCCAAAGTTCCACCCTAACCCTAACAAAGCAAGGGCAATCATTAAATTCATTAACGAATCTGCAGGGCCAAACGCAGCAAAACAACCCGCTAAAATTAACGTCACACCCGCAGCGGTCGCCATAATCTTTCGCCCAACTTTATCCACCAATACTCCCGTAACTAAAGATGGCAAATACATCGCTGCTACGTGGACCGCAATAACTAATCCAATTTCACTTAAACCATGTCCATGATGTCCCATATGAACAGGTGTCATTGTCATAATCGCGACCATCACAATTTGGGTGGATACCATTACAGTTGCCCCAGCAATTACACCTTTTTTATTAAAAACTTCAACCGGTTCGGCCGCTCGTTGTTCCTCTGTTTTACGCTCATTCTTTTTCTTTTCCTTTTCCATTTTCTTAGCTAAAAGAAAAGGATCCGGTCTTAATAAGACAAAAATAACAAGACCCGCTAAAAGAAAAGCTACAGCTGCCAAAATAAAAGGGCCAGCAAGGGAAGGAATCCCCATCCGCTTAGCAAAATCGCCCATCACACTCACCAGATTTGGTCCGGCAACCGCTCCAAAGGTCGTAAATACCATCGCTATGCTAATCGCAGTTGCTCGTTGTCTCGGTTTAGCTAAGTCTGTGCCGGCGTATCGTGCTTGTAAATTAGTCGCTGTCCCCGCTCCATATATAAATAAAGAAAGAAATAATAGCCATATTTGACCAAAAAGAGCCGCAAAGACAACCCCAATCGCTCCTATTCCTCCGGCAAAAAAACCTAAGGATAATCCTAAACGGCGTCCAAATTGTTGCGTAGAACGCCCGACTACATAAGCAGCTAATGCTGATCCTAATGTAAATAGTGCTGTTGGCAACCCAGCATATGCATCTGTACCAAGCATTTCCTGTGCCAACAATGCCCCAACTGTAATTCCAGCCGCCAAACCAGCTCCACCAAAAATTTGTGAAATAACGACAATCCATAGGGTACGTTTATATACTTTTTCTTGCTGCTCGGGTGAAAGTGATTCACCCAACTCAACATGCATTTCCGATTGTTCTGACACCTCGTTCCATCCTTTCATCAACTAAGATTCAACATACTTTTAAAAGAGCCTCAACAAAAAGCAACTCCACATTTAACCATTACCAAACGTTTGGTTAATTTTTCAAAATCATCGCTTCTTTTATTCTATATATTTACCACACATTAATCTAGATTAATATGTTTGAAAAGCGAGTATCAACATGTTTAATAATTAATTTGAATGATGGCTTTTGCCCTTTCCAGCTCAGCTTTCGGCTTCATTCACTCATTATAATCCCTTTTCATTTTCATCCTGGTTTCAACCAATTTCTACCTCAATACCATCGGCCAAAAAAAACACCGATTATCTTTCTTCATCTACGCATGGCATTTGCCTAAGCATAATCTCCTCTCCTTCATAAAATAGATTAATACCTAGAAACAGGAGTTGAACTTAATGGCATTAGAAAAATTTGTCGATTCCCTACCAATTATGGAGACAGCTAAACCTACACATGTTGATGATAAAGGAGCTCATTATGAAATTGAAATGAAAGAGTTTACTCAAAAGCTTCACAGAGATTTAAAGCCGACACAATTATTTGGTTATAACTGTCAATACCCTGGACCAACGATTCATGCCCAAAGACACCAACCTGTTCATGTCAAATGGATCAATAACTTGCCTGACAGACATTTTTTACCGATAGATAAATCGATTCATCATCTCGATATGGAACCAGAAGTTCGTACAGTCGTTCATTTACACGGGGCTGAGACAAAAGCTGATAGTGATGGTTATCCAGAAGCTTGGTATACACGAGGATTCGAACAAAAGGGGCCATTATTTGAACGGGAAATCTATGAATATCCGAATGAGCAAAGAGCGGCGACATTATGGTATCACGACCATGCGATGGGCATTACGCGCTTAAATGTTTATGCCGGTCTAGAAGGGCTGTATTTGCTTCACGATAAGGCTGAAGATAGATTAAGATTACCAAGTGGAGACTATGATATTCCCCTCTTAATTCAAGATCGTACATTTAATGAAGATGATGGTTCCTTATTTTACCCTAGACAACCAAATAACCCTGGCCCCAATTTTCCCGATCCATGTATCGTTCCCTTTTTTGGAGGAAATACGATTTTAGTCAATGGAAAGGTTTGGCCTTATTTAGAAGTAGAGCCGAGAAAATATCGTTTTCGACTTTTAAATGGTTCGAACTCACGAGGGTACACACTTTTTCTAGATAACGAGCAAACCTTTTATCAAATCGCTTCTGATGGTGGACTATTAAGAAGAACCGTTCCTCTTACAGAATTCGAATTCGAGCCTGCCGAGCGAATTGAAGTGATTATCGACTTTTCAAAACATGCCGGGAAGACGATCACATTAAAAAATAACCTCGGTCCAAATGCTGATCCAGAAAATCCAATAGCCGATATTATGCAATTTCGAGTGACATTGCCACTCAAAGGAAGTGATCGAAGTCGGATCCCCAAACACCTATCAACGATACCTTGTTTAAGGCAAAATGACGTGACGAAGATCCGAAATTTAAAACTAAATGGTGGTGTCGATCATATCGGTCGAGCACTCCTTTTATTAGATAATCGTTTTTGGCATGACCCGATCACAGAAAATCCAATGCTTGGAGCAACTGAACTATGGAATATCATAAATGTGACTAATTTTGCTCATCCGGTCCATATTCATTTAATTCAATTTCAAGTGCTCGGCCATCAAGCATTTGATTTGTCTTTATATAATGAAACCGGCGAAATCCAACTGATCGGTCCGATGATTCCTCCTAAGGAAAATGAACGAGGCTGGAAAGATACCATTGCAGCTCCTGCTGGTCAAATCACGAAGCTCATTTGCCGATTTGCTCCATATGCAGGTCTGTATGTATGGCATTGTCACATTTTAGAACATGAAGATTACGACATGATGCGACCGATGAGAGTGGTCGATCCAACTGATGATACCCCTAGTCCTATTCCTCCAGACCACGGGCACAATCCCGATAATGATAATGGGACACCCATTGAACGACCAAGACCGAATCCACCTATCGATCACGATCATTAGGCAAGTGACAGGCACCTCCCGAAATTTGTCGAGACAGCTGAAGAGAAAATCAGCTGTTTTTTCTGTTTAATCGAAAAAATAATTGCTATAAAAAAGTCGATAAGAAGCTCCAATACTTCCCATCGACCCCACATATTAGTATTCAGACACATGTATTTTTCTCGATATTGCGAATTTAAACTATCTAGTTATTTTTCCCAGCTTCAATCATTAAAAATATCGCTGCTAAAATATGCAAAATCATTCCTACTCCTGGAATCCATCCAAGTGCTGAGGCTAAGATCCCTAAAATATGACCCGTTTTACTTCTGTTTTCTTTCGAGGCAAAAACTAATCCGATGATATGTAAAATCAACATGATTACCAGGGGAACCCAAGCAAGGCCTATAATCAATAATCCCCCTAAAATTGGAATACCCCAAATAGCTTCAAGACCACCAAAAGTCCACTTCATAATTCGACTAGGCTTCATACTAGTGTCTTCTAAATCTGTATCTACAACAGAGTTCGCTTTTTCTGTCATATCAACACTCCTCTTTTTTAAATTGTAAAATATTATGTAATAACTATAACAGTTTACAAGGACTATTGTCACAGTTTTTTTGTAATTAATTATATATATTATCATTAAAATGAAAATATACTAAAAAGTTCTATTCTTTACCACCAAAATGTTGCTCCTGATACTTTTCTCTTTCATCTGCACTTAAGAGACGAAGCGCTTCACCAACTGTACCATTTTGTAAACGCCAAATTGCATTATGATCTTCTACCGCATTTGAGAAGTCGCCATCCGTCCAGCGTGTTAATATCTCTAAATAAAGCTCTTCATTTTCATAGTCATTCTCTTCTATCACTTCTATTAATCTCCCAAGCCGCTCTTTGGTTACCTCAAACTTGCCCCATTTTTGTCGGGCGTGAATATAACCGTGCGACATGTGATGAATTCGATTTTGAACACTTTCTTCAGTCATCGATAAAGGCAGAAGGGCTTCGATATCTTCCCCTTCGATAGCTTGAATAATCGGTTCACTTTCATCTTCCACTGTTTCTTCTGTATTTACCGCTGCCGTTTCTATAGGCTCTTTACTCTCGGCACTACCAGCTTCTTCACTATTTTGATAAAAAGGAAAATAAATAATAGCTCCGACTGCTACTAAGATAATCATGACTACAAACGGTTTCTTCACATTCAATCAGTCCCAACTTATTTCTCAATTTCGCTCATTTCAAACAGTCCTTGAATTAATACGACCTACTCAATCATTTTCGATTAGTCCTATTTCGTTTCATATTAGCAAAATCATGACCTCGTATAAGAAGTCGATTCGCTCAAGCTTTGTCACTCTACATTTCTTCTTCCTTTATGCTTTCATTTCCTGCTAGATTCAAAAAAACTTACTAGCCTAAGCTAATAAGTCATTTGGAACGCCTTTATAATAGATTTTGCTTCTGAAGTTCAGAGATTACAATCCCAGCAATCGCTCTCGCCCCGGTCTCTGAAAAATGTGTATTATCTTCATTTCCTTCTGGGTAATTGGGTGATTCCCCTGGCTTGAGCCACATAAACCATTTTTTCGAAGCCTCTATACCAAGCCTTTGATAAGCTTCTGAACTCAATTTCGTTAAATCAATAAAGGCGACTTCTTCTTCATTAGCTAACTCAGCTACCTTCTCATCATAACCTTGATGCGGGTTGAACATTTCTCCACCTTCTGAAAAATAACGACGCTGTACCGGAGAAAGCAACACAGGAACGGCTCCTTTGTTTCTCGCTTCCTCAACATATTGTTTGAGATTGAGCTTAAATTCTTCTGGTGTCGTCCCGCGATGATCGGTTTTCTGGTCATTATGTCCAAATTGAATAATAAGTAAATCGTCTTCTTTAAGATGCTGTAGTGCTCGTTCGAAATGGCCTTCTTCTCGAAAACTTTTGGAACTCCGACCTGACTGAGCAATATTTAATATCGGGTAACCTCGTAATTGCTCGGCAAGTAATTGACCCCAACCATACTGTGGATAATGACCCGGCGGATGCTCAGACATCGTTGAATCACCTATTAAGACCATTTTTCTATGGGACAACTTTATTGGAACCAATTCCAGCGAAACGACCCCATTTCCCCACCAAGCTATTTCAAATTGATTCTTCTCTACATACACATCATTTGTCATAATAAAAGCTTCTTTTCTTGGCGAAAGGGCAAGCTGACCGGTCAAAAGCTTAACTGTCGTATGTGGCTCAACCTCTGCTCTTAATTGATAAATCCCTTTTGGAACACTGATTAAAAAGGATGGTACTTGTTCATCATGATATTGACCTGGTAAAAAATGCTCCCCACATGTTAGTTTGAAACAAGCATTTACTGAAAAAGGGGAAAATTGACGTTTATCAACAGTCGATTTAAATGTAAATTTCATTGCTTAGCTCCTATTTTTAAGGAATTGATTCGCTGTAATGTAGGAAATAAGTGCCGTGCTAGTTTAGACATTTTGCTCGAAAGTCTGAACCAAGGAGCCAGAGCCTTTCCCATTCCCTTGCTACGGACTTCCCTGTCTCAAACGACTTCAAGTCCTTTAAACACTCTTCCCCTATCATTCTACAAACTTTCGATAACCGCCAAGGCTCCTTTATTTAATAAAGCGTCAACATATAGACTAACTAGTTGACGATAGCGACTTAAATCCTGTCCCCATAGCTCTTCTGCTTGTAGCAATAAAGAAACTGTCTCTTCAAGTGACTGGGAGCTGTTATCGAAGCTTGACCATTGCTCTTCTAATAAGCTCATCGTTCCTTCATTTTCACGAATCGTATAACTCGCCCCACCAGAATCTCCCTTTAAAAAGGCTCCCTCTTTTCCAACTGGTTTCATATAGACAAGCAAGGCGGCTAAACTAAATAATAGACGTTTTGGCTCCGCATTTTGCTGCTCGTAAGCGGCTAATGTCGGGAGAAGTCTCGTTTGAAATTTATAAATCGCATTCATCCCAATATCGGTTAATTGATGGGCTAAAAATGGATTCTCAAATCGTTCCAATACTGTTTCAGCGTACGCTAATTTTTCCACTTCCTCCGCCTCAACGACTGGCAACAACTCCTCTTTTAACCCCGTTTCAATAAACCGTCTTAATTTCGGATTGGCTAGTGCCCCGCTCACGGTCGTTTCTCCTGCCAAATAACAAGCAGCAAACATCATCGTATGCAACCCATTTAATAAACGAACTTTGAGCTCACGATATTGAGCCGTATTTTCCCACTTCACATTTAAGCCAGCTTCTTGAAACGGTAAAACATTAGCAATTGGGCGCTCAGGTTCAATCACAAATAAATGGTAAGGTTCTGCAACCGTCAATAAATGGTCTTCATATCCCAGCCTTTTAGCCCAAACATCCTCCTCCCCACGCGGAAAACCTGTCACAATCCGATCAACTAATGTATTACAAAAAATATTCGCCTCATCGACCCACTTCATAAAGGCATCGGATAGTTCCCAATCAAAAGCGATTCGTCCGACGATTTGTTTTAAGACTTGGCCGTTATCCTCAATTAATTCACATGGAACGAGATTTATCCCAGCCTCATGGGCTCCATCAAAATAGAGAAAGCGTTCATATAGAAAGGCGGTTACCTTCCCTGGAAACGACAGCGGGGACTTCCCTCGTTCATAGTCTTCTTTTTGATAGACGAGACCAGCTTCCGTTGTATTAGAAAACATCCATTTCACATGTGGGGAATAAGCTAGCTTTAACACTTCCTCCCAATCACTATACGGATTAATCCCTCTAGAAATCGATTGAATTAACTCCGCATCATCGACGATTTCGCCGTCTAACTTGCCACGTAAAATGGTCGTGTATAAAGCATCTTGTGCTTGTAATACTGGAACTATCTTCCCGTGCGGGGTCGGTTGAATCGTGGCAACCGTTCCATCATATAATCCCTTTTGATGAAGTTGGTGGAACATCCAGTCGAGAAAGCCACGCATAAAATTCCCTTCACCAATTTGTACAATCGTTTCATTGCCTTGCACAAAATCTAAATCCACTGCTTTTTTGGTTAATCGTTTTGTTTCCGTTTTATCCATATTGGCCTCCCGCTTACAAAATAACTCCATCTTTAAATAAAGCAATTTCCTTAAAGCCATTGCGTTCATTATGTGTCGTGATTTCTCCTGAAGCGACTTGAAGGACGTATGTTAATAATTCATCAGCCAACTCATTTAGCTCTTTTCCTTCTACTAATTCTCCAGCATTAAAGTCAATCCAATTTTTCTTACGCTCATAAAGCGGAGTATTGGTCGAGAGCTTTACCGTCGGGACTGGACCGCCAAATGGTGTCCCTCTTCCTGTTGTAAACAACACAATATGAGCGCCAGCTGCGGCAAGTGCTGTGACCGAAACGAGATCATTCCCTGGTCCTTGTACGAGTGTCAGCCCATTTTTTCGAACACGCCCTCCATATGGCAAAACATCCGCTACCGGGGCAAAGCCACCTTTTTGTACACAGCCGAGCGATTTTTCTTCAAGTGTTGTAATCCCACCTTTTTTATTACCAGGTGAAGGATTTTCATAAACAACTTGCCCATGTCTAATAAAATAGTCCTTAAAACCATTAACCATTTCCACAATATCGGTAAAAACTTGTTCATCTGCGGCACGGTTCATTAAAATCGTCTCTGCTCCAAACATTTCAGGAACCTCTGTTAAAATCGTCGACCCACCTTGGGCAATCAAACGATCGGAAAACGCCCCGACAAGTGGATTTGCGGTAATACCAGAAAGACCATCTGATCCCCCACACTTTAAACCAACCTTTAATTTAGAAGCAGGTAGTTCTGTCCGTACATCCTCTTTCGCAAGCTCAGCAATTTCTGTCACAAGGTCTGAAGCTTCCTCTAATTCATCTGCCGCTTCTTGAACGGAAAGAAACTTTACCCGCCGGGCGTCATAATCACCGATCGCCTCTTTAAATAAATCAATATAATTGTTCTCACAACCTAATCCGAGGACAAGCACTCCTGCCGCATTTGGATGTTGCACGAGATTACTTAAAATCGCTTGCGTATGTTTTAAATCATCCCCTAATTGCGAACAACCAAATGGATGTGGATAATGATAGACACCATCAATATTTTCATACCCTTCTTGATTGCCTAAGCGGGCGACGAGCTCAGCCGTTTTATTAATGCAGCCAACTGTATTAATCACCCAGATTTCATTGCGAATCCCGACCTCACCATTTTTTCGCACAAAACCTTTAAATGTTCTCGTTGTCTGTTTCTGTTCTAGTTCTAATGTAGCTGCCGCTTGATTTGGTTTGTACTCATAATCTAAGGTACCATCAAGAGTGGTTTTTATATTATGGGTATGCACCCAAGTGCCAAGTTCGATCGTTTCCTTAGCAAAACCAATCGGAAATCCATATTTGTGGATCGGTTCACCGACCTGAATTTCATGAAGAGCGATTTTATGACCACGGGCAACGTCTTCCTTCAATGTAATCACTTGGTTATTAAATTCTATCGTTTCACCTTTTTGATAGTCTTTTAACAAAACAAGGACATCATCATTAGCATGGATGAGTAAATGGTCCATCATTACACCTCCTCTTTTTCTGTGAGTAAGCTTTTAATTTTGATCGGTTGACCACTTTTCGTCGATTTCCATACCGCTTCTCCTACTGCGATTGAATAAGTTCCAGCCTCAGCCCCTGCTAATACTTCATACGGACGTGCCGGGTCTGGACCAAGGAAGATATCTTCTTGAATTAACGGGTCTCCCCCACCATGACCACCCTCATTTTTGACAACATGGATAATTTCTTTCGAGCCAAAGAGCGGGATAAAATCAATCGTTTGCTCTGGAACAGGGAATGGCGTTCTAGAAGGGGCATGATATTCTTGTGTTTCAATGCGCCCTTTTGTCCCATTAATCGCTAGACGATAGCCTTCATAAGGAACAGAGAAGTTAATCGAATAGCTAAGTAGAGCCCCTTTGTTATATTTAACGGTTGCGACATACGTATCTTCTATTTCAATTTCACTATCAAAAATACAGGAATCTGGACGGTAATTGGTATAAGCTCCCAAATCCTGCCCCGCCATTAAATGGTCGTCTTTTGCGGCCGTTGTGTCGCTACGACCAAACCAGCGCCGATAATAAGAACAGTTTTGCTGCTCACTACATGTTCCACAATGTCTGCCATCTCGAGGGCTTGGATTTAACTCACTTTCTTGTCCGTAATAATGTAAATCGCCAAAAGCAAACACTTCTTCAGGCTGTTGATCAATCCACCAATTAACTAAATCAAAATGGTGTGTCGATTTATGCACAGAAAGCCCTCCAGAAAAGGCACGTTCTCTGTTCCAACGCTTGAAGTAGCTTGAGCCATGATACGTATCGATATACCAATTTAAATCAATTGATGTCACCTTGCCAATTTTACCTGACTGAATTAATTCCTTGATTTTAATATGGTACGGACTATAACGATAATTAAAAGCAACCGTAACCTTGCCTTTGCTATTTTGTTCGGCTTCAAGCACCCGTCTTGCATCCTCACTCGTTGTCACCATTGGCTTTTCGCTAATAATATCTAGGTTTAACGCAAGACCACGTAAGATATAATCGACATGGGTGTCATCTCGGCTTGTGACAATGACCGTTGTCGCTCCTGTCTCTTTCACCATTTGTTCAAATTGCTCTGGGGTATAAAAGCCAACCCCAGCAAGTTCTGGATACGTCTCTACACAAATCTCATGTCTTCTCGCATCAAAATCTAACAAACCAACGACTTGATTTTCATGATAAAATCGCGTCAAAATCGGCTCTATAAACATCTTAAGGGCCCTGTTACTAAGGCCACAAACGACTATTTTTTTCATCTCGCACCCCTTCTGAGCTCACCCATGTTGAGGAGCTTCATTATGAGAAAGTTGTTTTTGTTTCATTGCTTCAAAAATCCGGTGTGAAATCCATGAAATAATATAAGCAACACTCGCTGCTGCGAAAAATAAAATAAGTCCAGGAATAAACATAAAAATTGATTGAAGAATAAATAAACTAACCGCGATTAAAATCAAATGATAAGGATGACCACAGGCAATTAATAATGCGGCCCGTACTCGGTGTAATCCTTTTAAATGAAAGCTGACATACGTAGGAAAGAAAAGAACGAGCATACAGCCAAATAGCACGGTAATAATGAGTAAAAGGCCACGAACGATGAGCATTACGACCCCTGCTCCAGCAAATAAAGTGAAGTTCCAATAGAGTAAAAAGCCGATAGCAAAAAAGGCTATTCCTGCCCCATTCGCTCTCCAAAATTCTTCCCTATACGTCTGCCAAAACGTTTTAAATACCGGTTGGTCCCAATCCTTTTTGGCCCAATCACGAGTAATCGTAAATAAAGCGACCGTTGCCGGAGCAACTCCTAATACAACGAATCCAACTAACGTAAAGGCTATCCACAATAAATTGACGTAAGCCATTTTAGAGATCACGACCGATATCCGATAAAAACTCCCCCACATGCCACTTAACTCCATGGTAACTCCTCCTCATGCCATTTTTTCACTAGTGCCAACGCTTCTGTTTGCCGCTCATTGTATACCGGCACTGCCACCATATGCTTTATTTCTAATTCGACAACCCCATCAAACATTTCATTTAAAGACAGGCCGGCTACGTACTCCTCATCCCTTAAAACAAATCGTGTGCCATCTACCTCGTTTAAGGAAATAAGGCCTTCAGGATCCATTGGTTCTGTTATACTCTCTTCTACAAAAAGAATATCAGCCTCATGTCCTGCGAGCTCAACGATCAGTCTTTCCAAAATCGTTGGATAAACGGTAAACTGAACATTCTCATCTTCTATTAACTCACTTAGCACATCCTGCTTTTCATAAAGTTCATCGGAGAAGGCCATGACATGAAGGCGTTCGTCTTTCGTACCATTACATGCCCCTAAACTCATAAGCACTACGCTTATACTGATGAAAAAAAAGAACCGCTTCATACCTTCCCCGCCTTTTACTTAAATTTGTCGTGCCTTTTCAATTTCTGTACAAGCAAGAGCAAACGCTCCTACTCCATGTAAGTCATTCACACTCGTCGGTCTCGTCACATAATCCTCATAAAATCCAATAGAGGTGCCGATACAAATATCCTTTAATAACAATTCGCCCTTTTCATCGATTTCAATAGAATGCTCAATAATTCCTGCCAATCCTTTTTCTGCCTTCTTATATGCTGCTTCGTCCAACAATCCAAGGCGATACCCTTTTGCTAAGGCATAAACGAATAAACTCGTGCAAGAACTTTCTAACCAGTTGTCTGGCTGGTCCCCTTTATCAACGACTTGGTACCAAAGACCAGATTTTCCATCTTGATATGTTAATAAATTGCTCATTAACTCTTGAAATGCATGAACAAGTTCAGGCTGTTTATAATGCTCCTCACCAAGCCAATCAATGACATCGGCAAGGGTCATCGTATACCAACCAAGAGCTCTCCCCCATACTTCTGTTGTTTTACCTGTTTCTTTATCACAAACGCTCACTTGCTTACTCGCATCCCAAGCATGCATATAAAGTCCGGTCGCTTCGTCTTTTGTATATTGACGAATAAGTGCCTCTTGTCTGAGGAATAGCTCAGTTAATTCTGGTTCATTAAATAATCGACCATATTCAAGGGCGAATGGTCCTGCCATATATAAACCGTCTAACCACATTTGATTCGGATATTTGTCCTTATGCCAGAAGCCACCATATTGATTACGGTTAATCGTATTTAGTAAATGTCTAAGCTTACGAGCTGCCTCTTTGTAACGAAACTCACCTGTTTTTTCATATAAAGGCAACAACAATAATCCTGCTTGAATCGCATCAAGCTCATCACGAGCAAATAGAAAATTCCCGTTTTCATCGATTAGGTCATCCACATATTCTTTCACATATTCGAAATAACGTTCGTCTTTTTCCATCTCCCAAATACGATGCACACCACATAAGAAGACTCCTTGATGATAATGCCAACGATTCGCTGGTGGCATCTCAATCGGTTTGTATTGATTCATAATGCTTTCAGAAGCCTTTTTTCCCCATTCTAACGGTGTTTGATTTTGAATTTTTTCAGCATTTGTCATTGTTTTTCCTCCTTATATTCAAACCAATCAAAGTCGGCGGCATTTTGACTTTCTTGCCCATTACTCGTAGCAAACATTCCAATATATGTCCCAACAAAACCACCGGCTCGATCAGTACTTAATAAACGACCATCTTGATTTTCCGCTAACAGCTTCCACCCTGCCTCTGACCCTCGAAAAGAAAAATGAAGCTCTTGCAAATCGGCTGTCACTTTTAATTCAATGGAACTAGCATCGAACACCTCTTCTGCAACCACATCCACTTTTCCATTTTCCATTTTTACGAGTTGGATCATTCGCTTTTCTTTTTGAATCAGCTCAAATCGATAATGGTTTTCTTGTGTATGGAATAACGTTAAACCAGCCGCTTCTCCCTCTTGAACAGTATCTAATTCTAATAATGTCGTCACAGTGAAACTTTTATGCTGCTGCCTTCTTCCAATAAAGCTCGGACTGACTTGCTCATTCAATGTTTCAGGTCGCAACTGGAGACGTAAATGACCATCACGTTCTTTTAATGAGTAAAAGTCACTTCTCGGTGTACGAATCATATTCCATTCCAATCCTAATTCCGTTGAGTCAAAGTGATCACATTTTTGGAAATCAACGGCTTCCTCCCTTGGTAACGAAGGTCCTGACATGATTTCTTCAATCCTTCCAGTATCCGGACACATGACTGGCCACCCGTCCTCCCAAATCATCGGGGCTAAAAAGGTCTCACGTCCCATATTCCTAAACATACCGCCTCCATAAGGTCTGGAAGCTAAACAAAATAACCACCATTCTCCGTCTTGTGTTTCGACAATATCAGCATGACCGACATTTGTTATCGGAAAATCCTTGCTTAGATGGCGATGCGTTAAAATCGGATTTCGTTTATTCGCTTCATATGGTCCGGTAATTGATTTACTTCTTGCAACCGTTACGGCATGAGTAAAACCCGTGCCTCCTTCTGCAATCAGTAAATAATAATAACCATCTTTTTTATATAAGTGGGGTGCTTCTTGGGCATGAGCATTTTTTAACGCTCCATCCCATATTCCAATCGGCTCCCCGATTAGTTCGCCATTTTTCAAGTCGAGCTCCTGCAACCAAATTTCCATATGCTTGGCATGCGTTTGCCCTGCTTTTGGAACGCGATTACCTGTGTAATAAACTCGCCCATCTTCATCAAAAAATAAGGAAGGATCAATGCCTTGTGCCCCTTTTAACCAAATTGGATCTGACCACGGCCCACTCGGTTCCTCTGCCGTGACATAAAAATTACGGCGTTCCCCTAATTGACTGACCACAAAGGTTGTAATCATATAAAAAAGCCCATTATGATAACGGAGAGTCGGAGCATAAATCCCTTTTGAATTAGGAGTTTCATCTAAATTTAATTGGGAAGGTCGATCAAGTACATGACCAATTTGCGTCCAATTCACTAAATCCTTTGAATGAAAAATCGGAACTCCTGGGTAATATTCAAATGTAGAGGTAACTAAATAATAGTCCTCATTCACGCGACAGACGGATGGGTCCGAGTAAAAACCCGGAATGACAGGATTTTGAAACGTCTTCATTTATCATTTCTCCTCCTTCATTTGCTTCAATAACCATGGAATCGACTTTTCTCCATGCACTTCATGTTTCCCCTCAAAAGTCTCCAACGTTACATGGTGCTGTAATTCGACCATTTGTTGGATCGATTGTGTTGGAAATAGCTGATCCTCATGACCACTTTCAATCCATATCGGCCTCGGTTCCACTAGCTCAATCAAATCAGTTGTTTCCCCTATCAAGAGTAAATTTGGAATATAATTATCCAAACAATGTCTTCTTGTTAAAATACTATCTCTTAACAAACTTCCGTACCCAGATAAAACGGTGGCTCTCACTCGCTCGACTAAGCACGAGAGTAACAGAGCAATCAGTCCGCCTCCTGAAAAACCGAAACAGCCAAACTGTGAGACATGATACTTTTGCTCATACCAGTCTAATAATCTTTGACATTCAAATACTCTCAATCCAGCTAATGTCTTTCCATATAATAAGAGATGAGAGGCTAGCGTATAGCAACTATTCTCCCCTTCTTCTTTTTCTTGTTTCCGACTTCCAAATCCAATAAGCTCAGGGAGAAGAACAGTCGCTCCTCGATCCACTAATGTCTCGGCAAAACCATTATGAATCGTATTTGGATCGAGTGCTTCCTTCGCCCCTTTTCCATGTCCATGTAAGGCGATAATTACCGGTGAATCGTCCTTTTTTTGCTTTGGTTCTAATAACCGAAAGGAAAGTTGCAGCCCATTCGTCGTTGGGAGTACATAAGCCTTTTCTACATATCGATGTCTCACCTGTTTCCAAAGCAATTTAGCTTCCACATCTTTTGGTGGTTCAAACGTACCGACCGTTTTTTGAAGGTATGCCTTCCGTTCCTTTTTCCCCACAACGGTCCTCGACTCTTTTTGATAAAGCTTTTGCAAAAAACGATCAACCTCATGCATAAATGCTTAACCTTTCATCGAACCAATTAAGGCACCTTTGGCAAAATACTTTTGTAAAAATGGATAGACAAGTAAAACTGGTAATGTGGCTACAACGATTACGGCCATTTTCACACTAATTTCCGGTGGCGGAACGCTCGTATATTCAGAACCGTCATAATTTAATCCCGTCGCCAGGACAACAATTTGCCTTAATAACACTTGAACTGGCCACTTACTCGGATCATTTAAATACAAAATGGCGTGCATGTACGTGTTCCAATAAGTCACCGCATAAAATAAGGAAATCGTCGCAATCGCGGGTAATGAACACGGAATAACAATTCGGAATAAGATTCCAAAATCACTACAGCCATCAATTTTTGCTGATTCTTCAAGACCACTCGGTAAGTTCATAAAGAAGCTTCGTAAAATGATCATATTAAAGGCATTAATCGTCACTGGAATAATAAGCGCTAGTAATGAATCAATCAGCCCAGTTTCTTTAACAACTAAGAAAGTTGGAATCATCCCACCATTAAACAACATCGTAAAGACGATAAAGAACATAATAAAACGTCGACCAACTAAATCTCTACGTGACAATCCATATGCGGTAAGAACGGAAAATAGCATACTCCAAAGCGTTCCACCGAGTGTCACAGCAATCGATACACCTAACGCACGCATTAACGTATCCGTTGAAAAGATATAACGATAAGCATCTAAACTAAATTGTGTCGGAAAGAGTAAAAAGCTTCGCTGAGCAATCTCTGCACCTGTTGCAAAGGAGCTCCCAATGACATGAATAAAGGGTAAAATACAAAGCAAGGCAATGACGCCAAGTATGAACATATTTGTGGCATTGAATAATCGACTGGATATCGTTTTGTCCCCAACCATTTAAAATGCCTCCTTTCTAATAAACGCCTTCTTCGCCGTATTTTTTTGCTAACCAGTTGGCCCCAACTACGAGGATAAGTCCAACAAACCCCTTAAAGAAACCAACCGCCGTACTATAACTGAATTGACCTTGTCTTAAACCAGCTGTATACACATATGTGTCAAATATCTCAGCTACTTCACGGTTTGAGGCATTTAGGAGCAAATAGACATGCTCAAAACCTAGTTCAAGTACATCTCCAATTTTCAGAATTAACAGAACGATGATGACACTTCGAATCGCCGGGATCGTAATATGCCACATTTGTCGTAAACGACTTGCCCCATCCATTTTCGCTGCTTCATACAGTTGCGGATCAACCGAGGCAATCGCAGCAATAAAAATAATCGTCCCCCAACCAGCTTCTCTCCAAATGATTTGAATAATGTACATCGGCCTAAACCAATCTGGATTTAATAGGAAGTTCACTTGGTCAAATTGTAATGCTCTTAAAATACTGTTAATAATACCACCGTCAAGTGTTAGCATCACATAACTAATCGATACGATAACAACCCATGACATAAAATGCGGGATATAAATCAACGTTTGAATACTTCTCATATACCAACGACTTCTTAACTCATTTAACATAAGAGCTAAAATAATCGGTACTGGGAAAGCAATAAGCACTTGTAAAACAAATAACATCAATGTATTTCGGAAAATCATCCAGAAATCCGGATCGGCAAACAAGCGACGAAAATGCTCGAAACCAACCCATTCACTGCCTGAAATTCCTAAGTAAGGTTTATAATCTTGGAAAGAAATGACCAACCCATACATTGGTATGTATTTGTATATAAAGAAATAGAGAATACCTGGAGCAATCATTAGATAAATCCATTTATTCTTAACAATTTTTCTCCATAATTCATTTCTTTTTTCTGGTTTTGTCTGCATTGGTTTCTTTTTTTCCACTACTATCGGGTTGTCCATAGCACACCTCTTTTCTTACAGATTAATAACTCATAAAATGATTCGTTATAAAAAGTTTGGGACAAAAGGTTTCTTACTAATGAGAAATCTGAACTTAATGATAGTTTAAGCATGGTTACATTAGTTAGCTTTACTCCGCCAGCTCCATACCCACAGCAATAGAGGGTGAACCGGGAGCCTCCTCGCAACGCTTGAGGGGTCTCCCGTATTTCACTTCTCCCACAGGAGTCTACGTCTATTTCTTCTGCTAAGGTTGTGTATGGTTCGGACTCTCGGTTAAACCCTTTTGTTTTGTCCCAACTTCCATGATTTATTGCTGATAAGATTCGTTATACTCGTTTATGATGTTTTCTCCACCTTGTGTTTTCCATGTTTGAATCGCATTCTCAAAACCAGCTTCATCAATTTGACCAAGGATATATTGGTATGTGGCATCATTAATAATTTGTTGTAAGCGCTCACCATGAGTTTGCTCTGTTGCCGAATCAAGTGTAATTGTCGGATCATGAATCAAATATTGCTCATTATCGATTTCTAACTCATCCGCTTTTAATTTCACATCATACATACTCTTTCCAAGGTAACGACCATTTGTGTCTGCCTCTCCAATTTCAATCGATTGGTATGGTTTCACTTCACGGTCTGTACGTTGAGTATCCTCACTAGGAACAGCACGGTCACCATCTACTGTGTAGTGATCGCCTTCAATTCCCCAGTAAATTAAGTTCGCATTTTCTGGTTCCATTAATTGATTATAAAAAGATAAAATCCCTTTAAGTTCCTCTTCTGTTTGTACAGCTGATTTAGGGAAAATAACTAAATTTCCATACCCAGGAATAGCCCAAATATTATATTCTCCGTTCGGACCTTCTACATAATTATGAACATCAAAAACAAGATCAGGATTAATTTGTGAAGCCTCGGCGTATAAAGAAACAACATCACCCATAGAACCTACATAAATACCGGCTGTTCCATTTTTAAAGAGTGCTTGTTGGTCATTTTTACTTGTTACAGGGAAATCTTGGTTCATAAATTTGTTAGAATGCATCTCTCTAAAAAATTCCAATGTCTCCATATACTCATCAAACATAAATTCTGGTAAAAGCTGTCCATCTTTTTCACCCCAACCATTTGGAGTTCCAAACCAAGAGGATACTGATTTAAAGGCACCATATACTAAGTCGCTCCGGTCTGTTAAGCCGAATGTATCGTCACGACCGTTGCCATCTGGATCATCCTCTGTAAACGCTCTGGCCATTTCCATAAATTCTTCTACATTTGTAGGTGCTTCAATCCCAAGATTATCGGCCCAATCTTTACGATAAATGATGCCTGAGCGTGATAATGGTCGTCCTTGATAAAGGCCATAAACCTTACCATCGACCATCGTATTTTCAATAACTTCTGGTTTTAAGTTTTGTAAGTTCGGAAATTCATCTAAGTATGGACCGATTTCCCAAAACTGGTCATCTCTGATCGCGTCTTTAAACTGGTTATATGTTGTTTGGTTTTTCATATAAACGGCTTGAGGAAGTGACCCTGTTGCAAATGCTGTGTTTAATCTTTCTTCATAGTTATTGTCTGGTACCCATTGAATATCCATTACTGTGTTCGTTGCTTCTTCTAATAAGTTTTGAACAGCTTTATCTGGAACTTCAGCTGTGTGCAAGTTTGCCATGATTGAAAATTTAAATGGTTCATCACTTGCCGTTTCTCCACCAGTCTCTGAGGAAACGCTTTCATTATTACCATTACCGTTTCCACCACAAGCTGCAATAACTGTTAAGGTGATTAATAAACCAATTCCTAGACACCACTTTTTCCAACTCTTCATCAATAAACCCCCACCTTTATTAAATTACGTTGCGTCCTCTCCGAAATCTCTACTTGTAAAAACTTATCTATCTATGTTTCAATTCTATCCTTCTCCATCGTTTTCTTGAATAATCATCTTATCAGAAAACCTTGATTTATCAGGCTATTCAGCCATATCTGATAGAATGATTACTCGTGTTATATCCACCTTTTATGTCGAACTTTAAGATGTCACGGAATCAAATATATTCGTCCTACTATTCTTTTATCTGAACAAACGAAAAAACAGCCCCAAAATGAGCTGTTAATCCGCTTGCTTTTCCTGTCTATATTGACCAGGCGTTTTTCCTGTCAACTTTTTAAAGGAGCGAATAAAGTTTTGTGAATTATTATATCCAAGTTCCTCAGCGATCGCTTTTACCGACCTACCAGAATTCACTAACCAATCTTTCGCTTTTGATAATCGGTATTGAGTTACATATTCACTAAAGGTCATTTTTGTTCCTTCTTTAAATACGCTGCTTAAATAATTAGCATTATAATGTAAGTCAGCAGCACATTGCTCTAACGTAATCGCTTGGTCATAATGCTGATGAATATAATCAATCATCTTTTCTGAGAGATTTTTAAATTGAGATTCACTGACTTCATTAAAAGCCGCGATTAAAGGATTAAGTAATTGAACCTCAAACCAATGCTTCATCTGTTCCTGACTACGAATCATCAATGCTTCTTGATAAAGGACATTTTCTTGTAAAAGAATCTCCGCGCGCTTCATGCCACTTTCTTGATATAACCGCAATAGCTTATTGAGGAGATGCATATAGGAAACTTGCACTTCACCAATACTATGCCCTTCCTTCATCACTTCTTGTTGCCAAGAGCCAAACAAATGATCAACACGTTCTTTATCGGCCAACCGTATCGAAAGCAGCAACTCTTCCTCAATCTGAGTCGGATGTTGATAAATGGTCGCCTTTTCTTTCGCTTCAATACTTTTATAATTAATAATCACATTTTCTGAAAACTTAAGTCGATGCGTTAATGCTTCTTTTCCTTCCATAAAGGCGATACTTGCCCGCGGTAAATCTGTAAACGGTGCACTGATCCCAATACTGACCTCTGCTTCTATAAATCGCTGTGTATACGATTTAATTTGCTCACTCCAATAATAAACCGATTTTTCCCCTTCTCCATCCTCGTGCTCAGTGAATCCAATTAACAAAACAAGTAAATCATCCACCCAAACGGCTGGCAAACGATATGGTTCAGGAACTGTATCCTCCACAATGTTGCGGATCGCAAATGTTCTTAGTTCTTTTTCTTGTTGGTCTTCTTCCTCACCTGGTTTTTCATAATGAATCGCTAACACACTTAAATAATTCCAAGACGACATTCGTTCTTCTAATTCGTAAAGCCTTAATCGTTCTTTCATTTCCTCTTCTGAAAAATGCCCCTGAAATAAGCGAATAATAAATAACATTAATGATTGCTGGGAATGAATGCTTAACTCTTGTTCAAGCGATGATTTGGACGAAAAAAGTTCTTGAAGATGATCTTCAATCACTTGGAACTCGGTTCGATCTTTCTCACCAGTCACTCGATTCCCTTTTTGATTAATCGATGAAACCAGCTTTTGAACAGGTGAGTAAAGCTTATTCGTAAAAGCCCAGACGACAAGCGCCGTAATCGCCACCATCGTTAATACAACATAAAAAGTAAACCAACCAATGCTTCTAGATTCACTCAATAGCTCTTTCATCGATGTGATTGAAACATATTTCCACCCTGAAAATCCTGAGGTTGAGTACGTAAGGGCATAAGACTCATGATCATTATCGACAATATAACGACCTGCTTCTTCCCCTTCTTCCCATTCAGGTTCAGAAAAGCCTATCTCTGCCAACGTTTTTCCGACAGCATCATCATTTGAATGAACGATGATTCGATTGTTTTCATCTAAAATCATCAGTTCATCGCTGACACCCTCACTCCCCAATAAATCACGAATGCTACACATTGGGATATTGGCAAAAGCTAGTCCAAATTTATCACTCATCCGTGCTGGGAGCTTTTTAATTAAACTAATGCTATAAGGGCAATTACGCCGAATGATCTTTTCTTCAAAAGAATCTGTTTCAAGTAGTTGCCAGGTTGTATCATATGGCAAATCAAAATAAGTTAAATATCGTTCATAGTCAGGGTGCTCATTAAAGCGTTTGATTCCTTGATTGGTCGCTATCCAATTTTGATCATTATTTAGAACGATCGTCTCTTCTACTTTTGTATCAAAGGACTGCAGTTTAATAAGTTGACTGCGCAAGTCTCGATAAACGATAAAATCATCCGCTAAAAGCGGACGACGTATCGCAGTTTCCATTGTAGGCGATTCAATCGTATTATTTAAAGAATGATGAACGGTGGTTAAGACTTGTTCAATATTCGATTGGACCTGTCGAATTAGTTCCATCTTTTCATTCTCTACTCTTTGTTCCGCTTGACTTGTTGATTGTATATACGCAAATACGCCTACGATAATAACTGGTATCGTTCCTACGATTCCTCCATAGATTAATAACTTAATCCATAAACTACGATGCATTGTCTTTCACCCCTCTCCCTCATGACTTATTTTAAATGTCAGAGGTGAATCAACTAGCTTTGTCAACATTAAGTGCCCGCTCTGAACATGAGAAATTCAACTTTGAAAACAATGAAAAAATCGCTATTTTCAAAGGGTAAAAGGCTTTCCTTTATGTATGTAACCGCTTTTAAAACTTAAGTGTTAAATAGACTAGTGGACCATACTCACATAAGCTGTTAATAGAAATTCGACAAAAATCTATCATTTCCTGTATGTAATTAATAAAAGAACGAAATAGTAAATACTCAACTTTCGCATCGAGAAAACCCGTTCAACTAGCTGACAGAGCGAATAGAAGCTCTTAAACAAATGCCCTTGACACGTTTGAAAAGCGCGAACGCACTATCACACAAAACGGATAAATTGCGCAGTAAGAAAAAAAGAATAGGCCCTCCGACTATCACTTATTTGAATAGTTTGATTAAATTTTGCTCTTTTGTCAATGACGTCTTACTTTTGTTACAACGGAAAAGGCCTGACATAAATCGTCAGACCCCTTCCCCTTCTTCCGTCTCTTTACGAAGGTTTGATAGAAAACCTAAATCTTGATACGCATTTAGTGTACTCCATGGTTTGTTTAAATGATTAGACACACCGTAATAGGTTCCAAAAAAGGTCTCCGTTTCAATGGCTGCTCTTACAAGCGAAACTAAATCATCATCAGAAAGGAGCGTTCGGTTCAATCGTTCGTTATGAGGACTCCCTTTCTTTTTAGCAGGTACAGAAGCAATTCGTAAGTTAATCACCGAGAGTTTTCCCTCTTCTGCAAATAAATGACCTAGCTGTTCTGAAGCAAACTTTAAAACCCCATAGAGACATTTCGTTTTTGGAAAATCATCGACTGTAATTTCACGAGATAAAAGCGAATACCCATCTTCTTCATAACCATCTGTGACGTGATTACTACTAGCAAAAACAACACGATGAATGCCTTTTTCTCGTGCGGCCATCAAAACATAATAGCTCGCTTGAAAAAACACATTTGTTAAGTGGTTAAATTGGTCAACACTTTCAACCCCACTAGAAGCCTCAATCCTCAAGAGATTGACGATTGTATCGGCGTCACCTGGTATCGCTTTAAACAGCTCGTTGTAGTTCGTCGCATCGACCGGAATAAACTCCACATTTGTATTTGGCTTTTGTTTATCCATCACGATCACTTTATATTCATTTTGTAACTTTTTAGCTAATATCGCACCAATGGTTCCAGCCCCACCTAGCAGGATGATTTTTTTCAAGCGAGATCACCCCATATATCAAGTGGAGTCGGTTTGACCCTGAAACAAGTACACACTGAATTAAAATTGAAAGTAATTTTTCGCGTTATAATAGCTAATATTTCGCACAATTTGACCAAGCCATTCCTCATCATAAGGAACTTCACCATCCTCAACCCATTTGCCAATCATATTGCACAAAATTCGTCTAAAATATTCATGACGAGTATAGGAAAGAAAGCTCCGTGAATCGGTTAACATGCCGACAAAGGCACTAAGTAACCCAATATTCGCTAAATCGCGCATTTGTTTTTCCATGCCATCCTTTTGATCGTTAAACCACCAACCAGAACCAAATTGAATTTTACCCACGGTTCCACTAGATTGGAAATTACCGATCGCTGTTGCAATGACTTCATTATAAATCGGATTTAAGGTGTAGATGATCGTCTTTGGCAACTGATTTTTTTGATCAAGTGCATTCAAAAATTGATTTAAATCACGTGCCATAGAGAAATCCCCCATGGAATCATACCCGGTATCGGCACCAAGCTCGGCAAACATTCGGCTGTTATTATTTCGTAACGCTCCTAAATGAAATTGTAAGGTCCAACCCAACTTATGATAAATTCCCCCTAAAAATAGAAGGACAAATGTTTGGAATTGTCTCTCCTCATGGACCGAAATCGTTCCCTGATTCAATGCTTTTTCAAAAATGGCACTTGCCTCCGATTCGGTGCACAGCGTATAAGGTAATGTTTCAATTCCGTGATCTGATAAACGGCATCCTCTTTCGTGAAAATAGGAAGCTCTATCCTCAAGTACTTGTAGCAAGTCAGTTAACTGTTGAATCGATTGGTCTGAGGCATGTTCTAACTTTTCTAAATAACTTAAATACGCTGGGGATGTGATAAACAAAGCCTTATCTGGACGAAATGCTGGAATCACTTTTGTCGTAAAAGCTTCCTGCTCTTGAATCGCTTCGTGAGCTTCCAATGTGTCGATCGGATCGTCTGTTGTACAAATTAATTCAACATTTGATTGTTTAATAATTCCTTGAGTACTGAACGTATTCGATTTTAAAAGTTCATTTGTTTGCTCCCAAATTCGTTCAGCTGTTTTAGGCGATAAAAGTTCATCGACATTAAAGTAACGTTTTAGTTCAAGATGTGTCCAGTGATAAAGAGGGTTTCCAATCGTATACGGCACAACTTCCGCCCATTTTAAAAACTTCTCTTTATCACTTTTATCTCCAGTAATGTAGGCTTCCTCTACACCCATTGTCCGCATCGCTCGCCATTTATAATGGTCTCCGTGTAACCAAAGCTCTGAAATATTTTCGTACCGACGATTTTCGGCAATCTCAAAAGGCGAAACATGGCAATGGTAATCAATAATCGGTAAATCCTTGGAAAATTGATGATATAACGTTTCCGCCGCTTTTGATTGCAACATAAAATGATCATGAATAAACGACTGATTTGTCGTAATCATTTATTTCAGCTCCTCTACCGGTACGAAGTCCATATCTTTAAACGTATAATTTTCACCAGCCATCGCCCAAATAAACGTATAGTTGCTCGTACCGACACCAGAATGAATCGACCAAGGTGGAGAAATCACGGCTTGCTCATTTTCAATAAGCATGTGACGAGTTTCATTCGGCTGACCCATAAAATGAAATACGCGTGAAGCGGGCTCCATATCAAAATATAAATACGCTTCCATTCGACGATCATGAACATGTGCAGGCATCGTATTCCACATATTATTCGGCTCAAGTAAGGTCATCCCAACCATGAGCTGACAACTTTGAATGCCATCCTCATGTACATATTTATAAATCGTCCGATTATTCGATTCCGCATCACTACCTAAATGAGTTGGCTCAGCCTCAGCAATTGGTAATAAGCGAGTCGGATAATTTTTATGTGCGGTCGCTGATACTAAGTAAAAACGGGCTGGATCAGCAGATGAATCGGAATGAAGGGTTACTTGCTCATTGCCCTTCCCAACATATAAACAATCGCGTTTCTCTAACTTGTAAGACTCCCCATTTACTTTAACCTTGCCCTTGCCTCCACCAATGTGAATGATAGCGATTTCACGACGTTCTAAAAAATGCTCCGTACGAAGGGTATCCCCTGCATCAAGAGTCAGCTCCTCTTTTGTTGGAATAGCTCCCCCAATAACAAGACGGTCATAATGCGAGTAAGTGAATGAAATTTCACCTTCTTTAAAAAGCGACTCGACTAAAAAGCTCTCTCTTAATTCCTCTGTCGTATAACGCTTCACATCTTTCGGGCTTACCTCATAACGAATATCCATTTTATGCTTCCTCCTCATAATTTTTAATCGATATAGTTCGACACTACGTATATGCCGCCGGCCAAATCAAACCTCTACTTTAAAACTTTTGAACTTCCGCGGCTTTCTTGGACTTTGTCGACAAATTCTGAAGCTAGTTGTCGCAAAGCTTGCCAGTCCTTTGCTGCGATTAAATCTGCTTTTAACAAAGAACCACCTGCACCGACAGCAACAGCTCCTGCTTTAATAAATGAATCGATCGTATCTAAATTAACCCCACCAGTCGGCATCATTTTGACATGTGAAAGTGGACCACTGACCGATTTAATAAAAGATGGCCCGACGCATTCAGCTGGGAAAACCTTTACGACATCGGCCCCCCACTTCATTGCATTATGAGCTTCTGTTGGCGTAAACACACCCGGTATGGCAATCACGCCATGACTTTTCGCCACTTCGATTGTTTCCTTATCTAAAATCGGGGCAAATATAAACTTGGCTCCTGCTTCAATCGCGGCCTCTGCCTGTTCCTCATTAAGCACTGTTCCTGCTCCAACAATCGCCGTATCTTCAAATTTTTCACTCAGCTGTTTAATGACGAACAACGCATCCTCAGAATCAAGTGTTACTTCAAGCCCTTTGACTCCACCATCAACAAGAGCTGTTGCAATCGCCTCCACATCGGCTACAGGTAACTTTCGCATGACCGCACACACACCAGAATCTAGCAAACTTTCTAAAATCGTCACCTTAATACGCCCCCATTCACCTTATTATCTTGATTAATTAAAGCATCTACTTCCTTACGCTCAGGCATCCCTTCAAAATCACCTTTCGTTTGCACGACTAAGGCCCCAACAGCAGAACCAAATCGAACCGCATCCTTCAACGGTTTATTTTCTAAAAGACTAACAAGAACACCTGCTGCAAAACCATCACCTGCCCCAACGGGATCGGCCACATTTTCGACGTGAAAACCTGATAGTTTTCCACTCTCTTCCTTCGTCGCATACAGCATCTCATGATCATTATTTTTCAAAACAACCGAACCTGCACCAAGTGTGATAAACTCTTGAACCAGCTCCTGCTCTTCTTTTTCCCCTAATAACCAGCTCGCTTCATCTAGTCCAGGTAAAACAAGATCAGCTAATTTTGCAATAGTCAGTATTCTTTCACGGGACGTATCCTCACCCACTCGTTTAATAAGAGCAAAGCGTAAATTCGGGTCAAACGAAACAAATACCCCTTTTTCTTTGGCAAACAATACGGCTTCCATCGCTGCCTCATAGCAGGAATCGCTCAATAGCAAAGTAATCCCTGTCACATGTAAAATCTTAGCTTGTTCGATCACCGAAAAATCAAGATCACTCGCCGTTAATTCACTTGCCGCTGAACCATGTCTAAAATAATAGACATTTGTTTGGTCCGCTCTTTTTCGTTCCTTTATATAAATAGCTGTCGGTGCTGTTGTTGTCTTTTTTACATAAGCTGTGTTAACACCTTCAGCTTGTAATTCCCTCACAACAAATTCACCTAACTCATCATCACTCACTTTACTCATCCAGGTTGCATCGTGCCCTAACTTAGTAACGGCAATGGCCACATTCGATTCTGCTCCGCCCATTCTTTTTATAAATCGAGAAGTATACCGAAAACCACCTTCTGATTCTGCCTCAAATAAAATCATCGTTTCTCCAAAAGTAACCAGTTCATTTTTCATAAGAACACCTACTTCCCAAAATTTCAATTGATTATGAACTCATCCAGCCTCCGTCAACACATAGCACATGACCATTCACATAACGGGAAGCCTCTGACGCTAAGAAAATAACGGGTCCTTTTAAATCTTCTGGTACCCCCCACTCTCCCATTGGAATACGGGATCTAATGTATTCATAGCGCGGCTCATCATTTCGAATTCCCACTGTATTATCTGTCACCATATATCCTGGTGCAATCGCATTAACCCGAACTCCTTTTGACGACCATTCATTGGCTAATGCTTTTGTTAAGCCTGCCACTGCATGTTTACTTGCCGTATAAGCAGGAACTCTTAGCCCACCTTGAAAGGACAACATAGAGGCGATATTAATAATCGAGCCACTACCTCTTTCAATCATATGACGACCAAGCTCACGTGAAAGAGTAAATAAAGAGTCTAGATTTACTTGTAAAACCTCTCTGAAACTTTCATCGCTAACATTTTCCGCTTCATCGCGTTTAATAATGCCAGCGTTATTAACAAGAATGTCAACGTTTTCATATTTTTCTAAAACTTGATCAGCTAATGTTTTTGCTCCACCTTCAGCAGATAAATCCGCTTTCAAAGAATAGAAGGTTCCACCGAGCTCTTCTATCTTCTGCTTCGTTTCGACCATTTCACTTAAACCGGCACCAATGACCGTCGCCCCAACCTCTGCCAGGCCAATGGCCATTGCTTGTCCAAGTCCACGACTAGCTCCTGTTACAAGAGCCGTTTTTCCTTTTAATGAGAAATTTTGATTAAACATATGCCCACCCCATCCCTTTATGTTCATTTTTGTTCGTTTAAGTTTGATTTTATCACTCTTTCTCAGAACCATCAATTGTTTTCTTATAATACTTTCATATTTTTTTCCTTAAAGGCTTCCTTAAATGACGGTTCTAGTGATGAATCAGTTATAACCGTATCCACCTCTTCTATTTGGGCAAACCTCATGAGACCTACTTGACCAAATTTTGTTGAATCAGCGAGTAAAATGGTTTCGTTCGAACTACGAATCGCTTGCATTTTCCACTCTACATGGTAACTTTTTAACACGGTTAAACCATGTTCTATCGATACACCTGTTGCCCCTAAAAAGAGCTTTTGCACAAACATCGACTCCAACATATTAATCGTTTGTTGGCTATAGATCGCCGGCGAATTTTCAAGTCTTGCCCCACCCAACATGACGAGTTGAACTTTCTCTTTAGGATATAATTCATGAGCTACTTGGATATCATTAGTTAAGACCGATACCGGAAAATCTCCAAGTAACCGGGCTAAAGCCAGTGCCGTACTACCTCCATCTAATAAGATGACTTCATTTTTTTCAATATAAGATAACGCCTTTTCGGCAATTTCCTGTTTCTTGTCCATATGACTAAGCTTTCTTCCTTCAATCGGAAAAAGGCTTGTTTTGGTTTCTTCTAATACCGCCCCTCCGTGCACACGGCGTAAAAGCTTTTTATGTTCTAACAATTCTAAGTCAAGGCGAATCGTCTTTTCGGTAACTCCTAAAAGCTCGCTTGCTTCCGAAACTTTTATCGCTTTATGTTCATTTAAATAAGCTAATAACATTTCATGACGCTTCTGTGATAACATTTCCATTCACTCCTTTACTTTTTAATAATCACACATAAACGAACATAAGTAAACATCCATTTTCACTTATCCCCTAATTTTTCATAAAAAAATGAACACCACCAAAGACAATGGTATAATTCCTTATAGGTGGTGAATATTTTGATTGCTCTTTTAATTGTTACTCTTTTATTCTTTTTAATTGGCAGTAGCTTATTTTTCCTCGGGGTTGTTAGTGGTCAAGTGTTTATCGTGCTCTTATTCTCTTTTTCTTTCTTTTGGTTCATACTAACCTATACTCACCTACTAGTTAAAGGCGAGAAAAAAAGACTTAATAAAAAAGATCTGGCGATACCCGAAAAAGAAGTTGCAGCTACAAGTGAAAAGCTCCCTAACGAATTCTCGAATTTGGGTAGTGTGTTATTATTACTTGGTATGACAATATTTGGTGGTTGGTTCCTTGCCTCTTTTACGAATAATACACACCATATTTCTCCTGAAAAGTATGTAGAATGGAGAATATCCGTTTCTGCCATGATGTTTGCTTACTTAGGGTTTCTCTATGTGTATGCAAAAAGAAAAAGAAGAGCATTCTCCAAGGCAAAAAACCAGTAAAAACATCACTACTGGTTTTTGTCATGTTTAAATGGAGGACATCTACTTTGAAGTCCTATTTTAAAGAACGCTAAAGTTTAGCTTATTGATGACTATATAATGAGTATTTCATTTAAAAGCACAGTAAACTTGAGTCTATCCAAAAAGGAGAACCGACTAATAAAAAGGTTTAAATCACTTTTTCCTCTCGTGCCCATCCAATATTTTCAAGATGTTTTAAAAGCATAAATAAGATAATTAAAAAAGCTGATATGACCGCTATTTGGTCCTCATACCGAATATATTGGTAAGGGATGATCAAAATCGCTGCAAGCCCTGCAAAAAGGATATATTTTTTATAAGCTAGTCCAATCAACCACAATACGCCAAGATACACTAAAGCAATCGGTTCTGTTGCTAAAAAGATTCCTAAACTAGTCGCAACGCCTTTCCCACCTGTGAAATTTAAAAAGATAGATTTTAAATTTCCAATAATAACAAATAAAGCGATAACCATTGCTTGACCACCATCAAATATTTGACCTGCGTAAGTAACGATTAAATACGCTTTCCCCATATCTCCTAGTAAAACGATGATTGCCATTGTTTTACCTAAATTTAAATAAACATTGCTTGACCCTATATTTTTAGTTCCCACCGCTTGAATGTCTACACCTTTGAGTCTAGCCACTATCTTCCCAGTAGGTATAGACCCAATAACATATGCGATAACGCAGAACATTAGAAACAAAATCATCATTCTACCTCTTTTCCAATATCCATTACTTTAAGACTACCATTTTAGTATAAACGAAGACTGCGTTATCGGGTATAACTAAAAAAAGGCACTTATGAATTTTTAAGAGGAGGAGATTTTTAATGAACCGTTTAATGGATAGCCCTGTCGGAGTATATATACGAGCTTTTTCACTTTTTATTGACCTTATTATTACCTTTGCCTTCTCATTTATCATTCATTTATTTCTTGATTTCTCAGTGCTCCTCATAGCGGTCGTTTTTTCATCTCTATATGCGGTGTTTCTACCAACTTTTTGGAATGGTTATACCCTCGGAAAACGACTACTCGGTATTAGAATCTCACATATATCAGGGCGGCGTTTAACCTTTACTACAATGCTAATAAGAGATTTTTTCGTCCCCATTCTATATAGTACTACCGCTGGAATCCTTCTTATGGTGAGTATTTATCTTGTCTCAACAAGAGAAGACAAACGTTCCATTCATGATTTGTTAGCTCAGACATACGTCACATCAAATCTACCTGAACACGAGAGATAAAACCTTACTAAAGGGGTCTGGTTTTTGAGTTATAAAGTAGTAATTTGTTCGGTATTATCGCTAAAATGGGTTTATTTGTTATTTCACCTCCTAACACTTTACAAACAATGACAATGTAAAGTAAACTATACGTAAAGTTAACTTTACTTAGGGGAGAAAATGAAAACACTAATTCGTGAAAAACGTATCGCTAAAGAAATCACTCAGGAGCAATTATCTCAACGTCTAAAAGTGTCTAGACAAACAATCATTTCTTTAGAAAAAGGGAAATACAAACCATCGCTTGTCTTGGCACACAAATTAGCTCAACTTTTTGAATGTACGATTGAAGATTTATTTATTTTTGAGGGGGATGAGAATTTAAATGAGTAATCTATTATGGGCTTCTTCAGGGATATTCCTAGCTATTATCATTCAGTTGATAACATGGTATTTTGTTAGACGGAATGGCCAAAAGAAATACCTATACGATGAGCGTCATAAACAAACCACTTCCTTTGCCAAAGCCACGGCATGGAATGTCAGTTTTGTTGTCATTCTAGTTGCTTGGTTTATCATTGCTGTAGTAGAAGGAGCATCATTAGCGTTCTTCCTATTCACTGGTGTCTACATAATTCATACCATTGCTTTTGGCATCGCTATCGCATTTGAAACCGGTGAATTAGTTAAACTAAATAAGAGTGAGCAATAATAAGGATGCTTCGCACAAGACGAAGCATCCTTATTTTTATTTCCTCTAGACACCTTCCTCTTTTCCCTCCCCGTGTTTTCCCACTTCCCATAAATTCAACTGAAATTATAAATGCATTACACTATATAAAAACACTTGCAATAAACGTCACTAAAGGTATGGTAATCAATGATAATAAAGTACTGACAACGGTTGTTATAACAGCTAAATTATCGCCATCCGAATATCTAGAGAAAACAACTGATGCTAACATAAAGGTTGGCATCGCTATTAGTATTGTTAGTAATTGTTTTATAAAATCCTCTAGTGGAAGTAAAGTCATTATAAGAATAGCAATCATTGGGAAGATCAAAAGCTTTAAAATTAATGGATACCAAAGTTCCTTATAGTAAAATGCTTGTTCTTTACGTAAAAAAGGATATAATAAAAAGCCAATATATAACATAGCTAAAGGAGCGGCTAATCCTGATAGAATAGAAGATAATTGCTTAAAAACAAAAGGAGCCTCAAGATTACTTATAACAAAGGCTAACCCTAAAATAATGGCGATTAATGGAACATTAATTAACGCCTTTAACTGTTTGAAATGAAACCTTTTTTCGCTCTGTAAAAGGTAAATTCCTAAAGAAAATAAAACTAAATCAATCCCTGCGTCAAAAACCGCAGCAAGTAATCCCCCGATTGGACCAAAAATGGTCGCACTTAAAGGAATCCCAATAAAACCTACATTCCCCAAAACAGCTAATAAGCCTAATTTCGTCGCAAGTGATGGCTCAAACTTTATTAGACGACCAATCAAAATCGTTAATAATAGGCCTAGTCCATTGAACACCAGAGAAACGACAAATACAATAATCACCTGCTGAAAGACATTTTCATCAATTTCAGTATTAAATACCGCGTTTAAAATAATAGACGGAACAGCGAGGTTAATGATTATAAACATTAAAAGCTCTTTAGCTTGTAATGTAACCGGCACTCTTGAAGCGACAAAAACGCCTAATGCAATCATGATCCCCATTGTCATAATCGTAATCGTAATAGTTAAAGTATCCATAGTTACCTCATTAACCTAAAAGTAATTTATCTTAAAGTTTTTCTAGAAATAATGACTAGAGAAATAAATACACAGATTTTAAATGCAACCTAATAAGGTATGAATTTTCCATGCAGCTTATTTTTATACTGTTCTAACTTACAAATCCTTTTTAAAGTAAGAAAAGAACAGATAACAACAATGACAAGCAACCACTCATGTGATTCGCCTCGAGCTTATCGATGATATTCATCCTATTAACCTCCTTTCTTTAAAGTAGCCTCGAAGAATAGTAGACCAATATTTGGTTGAAGACATCTATATTTAAAATACATACTACATGATTTGATCGTAAAATCAACCTACTTCTTCCATTCATATATTCTCTCATGTACTCTAACTAATTATATTTTTAGGTATTACCTACATTAGAAAATGTAAGACCCTCCTTTATTCATCTTAACTAATCTAAAAATGCATATCCCTTCTACATAAAATGACTATTTGAACATTAAAACGTAAGAAAGTATAACATAACCTTCCTTAATTTCACTGTCAGAATATTTGACATATTAACACTTCATTTAGGAGCGGTTCATTATAATAACAACTATTAACAATTTAATGCGTTACACCATAATCGTTTCTATACATAGGGAGGAATTAGCATGAATCAGAATTCACTAAAGAAAGAAGCACCTCACCATCAAGAACGTTTGATTTTAAAAGAACCTGAAAATAAGAAGACATTTAAGTTTCCACATATTTATGTGATACTCTTTGGCATTATTGCCTTTATGAGCCTTTTATCTTTTTTTATCCCCTCAGGCGAATATGAGAGAACGGTCGGGGAAAATGGCCAAACAATGATCGATGCTGAATCATTTACTTTTATTGAAAATGCAACCATTGGCATTATTGACTTCATCTCAGCGATTCCGACTGGCTTCATGGCAGCAGCACCTGTTGTGTTTGCTACTTTTGTTCTTGGTGGATCGTTTATGGTCTTACAAAACATTGGCCTCATTCAATTTGGGGTTGATCGATTAATACGTGCCTTTTCAAATAAGCGAATTGTCATTATTCCTGTACTGATTACAGCCTTTGCCATATTAGCATCATTTGTTGGTACACCTGAGCTTTGTTTACTCTATGTTCCTATTCTTATTCCCTTAATGATTAAACTTGGCTACAACAAAATTTTAGCGACTGCCATTGCCTTGGTTGGTCCAACAGCTGGATTCTTATCAGCCTTAACAAACCCTGGAACGGTCGGGATCTCTCATGAAATCGCTGGATTACCTATGTATTCTGGAGCTGGATATCGCTTCTTAGTTCTAATCTCGATTGTTATCGTCTCTTCTATTTTCTTAATGCTTTACGCAAAAAAACTAGAGAAAAACCCAGAATTAGTTGAAGAAGATCGTAAAGAATATGAAGCAAACAAAAGCCAAATCGAACAAACGGTTACATTAACATTCCGTGAAAAAGTTGCCGGTGTCGCTGCGATTCTTTTATTCATTGGCCTTGTTGCTGGAATTTTAACATTTAGATGGAGCTTTATCGAACTCGCTGGTTACTTTTTAATGCTCGGAATTATTGTAGGGGTTATAGCAGGTATGTCTGGAGAAGGCATTAGTGAATCGTTTAATAAGGGCTTTAAACAGGTGATGATGGGTGCGATGATTATCGGAATTGCCCGTGGTGTTGTCGTTATTATGGAAGAAAGTTTAATAATTGATACGATTATTTATGCTCTAGCTACTGTTGTCAGTACATTACCATCTGAACTATCCGTGATTGGGATGTTTTTCGCCCAATGGCTCTTTAACTTCTTTGTTCCATCTGGTAGTGGACAAGCGATGATCACAATGCCGATTATGATTCCTCTTTCCGACATTCTAGGCATTACAAGACAAACAGCAACGCTTGCTTTCCAATTTGGAGACGGGATGTCCACTTTACTCTTCCCAACATCTGGACATATTATGGCAGCACTCGCAATTGCCGGTGTCTCTTGGTGGAAATGGATTAAATTCATTTTTCCATTAATGCTCATTTGGCTTGTGCTAGGATGTACGTTCCTTCTAATTGCCCATTTTATCGGATGGGGACCTTTCTAATCAAAAAATGATGACATCACCGTTCAGAAAAGATTACTTCTGCTCAGTGATGTCTTATTTTCTGGCTTTTATAAAATGCTCTTGCTAACCTTTAATAAATCCTCCAAAATTACCGGTGAATCGGCTGATATTGGCCGCTGGTTTTCCATTCCATACACTTGCTCCATAAAGACAGGAAACTACTTCTAGTGCGTAATAATCCTACATTTCATCTACTACAAAATGTTATACAAGCTCATACTTCTTAATTCCTTTAAGTTCGGATTTTTCATAAGTAAAAACTCACTTGTTCCATCCTCTTAAACTAAGTTTAATTTTTCTATTTAAGAGAGCCCTTTTATTATTTGAGTGAGCCCTTCACTAATTGGTGTTGCTGAACGTCCAAGAAGTTTTTCAAAGTCATTACTTTCGACTTCAAGCGTACCTCCTCTAATCCCTTTTTGGATATCAATAAGGAAAGGAATAAGGAAATCTGGTACAGCTATGCTCTCCATAATATCTGCATAAGTATTGTCATCAACCTGTTGTACTGGCACTTCTTTATCCAATACATTACTGAGAGCTGATACAAACTCTTCCTGTGTTAATAATTGGCCAGAAAGCTCGTAGATCGTGTTTTCGTGTCCATAACCAGTTAATACCGCCGCTGCTGCCTCTGCATAATCTTGTTGTAATGCCCATCCTACCTTTCCATTTCCTGCCGATGTTACCCAAGGCGCACCTGCTAGAACCCCTTGAATACTTGAAATTTCATTTTCCAAGTACCAATTATTTCTTAAAAAAGAATAAGGAATACCTGTTTTTATGATAGCTTCTTCTGTTGCTTTATGTGTTGGAGCAAGGAAGTTTTTGCTTTCCTTTGCATTCACTACACTAGTATAAACAATAAATTTCACTCCAGCACGCTCAGCCGCTGCGACGGCATTTGAGTGTTGGCGTATTCTTGTTTCAGTATCTCCATCCGTAGAAATAATCAGTAAGCGATCAATGCCAGCAAAAGCTGCATCAAGTGTTTCCGGATGGTCAAAATCACCTTGTCGAACATCTACTCCTCGAGCCCGTAACCCTTCTGCCTTTTCTAGATTACGAACACTAACAGCTAATTGGTTTACTGGTATCTTCTTTAATAAAGTCTCGACAATTTTAGAACCTAATTTTCCTGTTGCTCCTGTAACTAACATTTTCATATATGATTCCTCCAATATATTTTTTTAGTTTAATAGTCTAGAATAGGTGAATTTCCACAAAGAACGTATAGGCTAAGCACTCTTGTACTAGACTTCCCGTTTATGTCCAAATAGCTTCTGATCCAATGCAAGTAGTTGGCTCCCACTAATAACAAGTGCAGCTGCCATTGACAATAAAACTATATCTAACTCATATCCTGCTGCTTCAGCACCTATGAAACCGAGTGGTAATTTTACAGCAAAGATAGCACCTAGCATTATAAAACCAATTAATGCTGAGATCATTCTAGTTCCAATCCCTACTATTAAGGCAATTCCACCAAGAAGTTCAATGAATGCAACAACATAACCTAAGAAACCCCACATACCAATACTTTCAAACCATCCTGCTATATTACCAAGTCCCATTTGAAATTTAGCTATCCCATGAATTAAAAAAGTCACTCCTAAGACTACTCGAATAATTAATAAACTCACTTCATACTTTTGTACCATTACTCATTCTCCTCTATGATTTTTTGTTATTGTTTAATTAGCTTTTCAGCGTTTTAATTTGGTTTTATTGTAGTATAAATACCAATTTCAATACCTGTTTTTTAATACTCTCATTCTCACGCATAGTAATATTTATCCCCAGCTATTCTTTGGCTATTAAGTGTATACGATTTCCTGAAGGATCTGTTGTAATGATAGAACCACTTTTTTCTGTAACAGATGCCCCAATTCCCTTCAACTGTGCAATAATTTTATTTTTCTTTTCCTCACTTGAAAGCATTAAGATAAATGATTCTAAACCAACACTATTAGGAGGAGGTGCAGATGCCCCGACACCATTCCAAGTATTTAAACCTATATGGTGATGGTATTTGCCATCCGAAATAAAAAGTGCCTGAGAACCGAATTGGTTTACGACTTCAAATCCAAGCCCCTTAATATAAAACTCTTCTGTCTTGCTCAATTCCGATACATGCAAATGGATATGCCCCATGGTCGTTTCAATAGGAAGACCTTTCCACGACTGCTCATTTCCTATAGATAAAAGATCAGGAAAATTCAATGGTTCAACAGTCATTTCTACCACTTTATTCTTCCAATTCCATTCGGAGGGATCCCGATCTACATAGATTTCAATTCCGTTTCCATCTGGGTCAGATAAATAGAGAGCTTCACTTACAAGATGGTCAGAAGAACCGAACTGTAATCCTATTTTCGCAAAATGTTGCACAATATTGGCTAAATCAGTTCGCTTAGGCAAAAGAAGTGCAAAGTGATATAACCCCGTCGTTCTTCCTTGTTTTGGAACTACATGTTCTGGTTGTTCTACTGATAATAAAGCTATTTTTCCATCCGCACTAAATTTAGCAGACCTTGACGTTTGTTCTAGCACTTTAAAGCCAATGACTTCTTTATAAAAGGCGATAGAACGCTCTAAATTTTGTATCTTTAAATTTACTTGACCGACAAATGTAATCGGTTCACGATGAAAGTTCATTATAATTGCCTCCTAAATGATTTATTAAACACAAATACGTTTTATTAGTTGATTACTTTATGTAAGTAAGTATATTATTATAAATAAGAGTAGTCAAGTAACTTTATTACAAAAGATAATTTAATTATTTCTCTAAGCAGTTTATACTATATAAATAAGGAGTTGATTTAATTGGATAAGTCAATTTGTCCTAGATTTGAAAAAGCTATGGGTTTTTTGAGCCAAAGATGGACAGGTTTAATCATTTACCAGCTTCTATCTGGTCCACAGCGTTTTTGCCAGATCGAATCATCAATCGGTGTAAGTGGTAGGGTCCTATCAGAAAGGTTAAAGGATCTTGAAAACGAAGGTATTATAAAACGAGAAGTTTTTCCAGTAACTCCAGTTCGAATCGAATATTCATTAACTGAAAAAGGAATTGCCCTTGAACCTCTCATGCGGGAGATAGAAAACTGGTCACAAAACTGGTTAGAAGCTAATAGTGTAACTATAGGCGATATTTTATAGGATACATTTGTAAGGAATTCCTTCTCTTTAGTATGCGATCTTGTGGATTTTATTTTTCAAATTTTTTATTAGAGTTTCTAATAATGAAACTCATTTATTTTTTTTGAGTCCAATCA
>NZ_ALPT02000030.1 GCF_000292245.2 Alkalihalobacillus alcalophilus ATCC 27647 = CGMCC 1.3604
GTTTAGTAGACTTTAGTGACAGCCCCCATCACTTCAAATTAAGTATCTTTATTTCCCTTTTAAAAAATAAACTACGGATTGATAATCTCCACCACGTTCGGCTTTATTTGAATTGACACCATTAAATTCTATTGATAAAGGTAACCCCCGATACATCAATTCGTCCCCACAGAAAGATTGCTTTGTCTCTTCTATTGTATAAAGGACATCATCATCAAGACCTTTTAAGCTTAGTATTTGTTGTTTTTTTGAATTGGGTGTAGTCAGAACTTTATAATAACCGACTAATGCTTCTTTTTTATCCTTTGAAACAATCATCCAGGCTGTTTCATTTTGTTCAAAAGGACTTAGTAAGCGATAAAAATCTCCATCCCTAATTAGACTGCGATGTGTTGTATAAAGTCTAATTTGGTCTTTAATGATGCTTCTCTCTTCTTCATTCAATTCGAGAGGATTAAGTTCATATCCAAAAGTGCCAAAATAAGCTGTATTTGCTCTCATTTCTAACGAAGTGGCTCTTAATGTCTGATGATTAGGTGATGCTGAAACATGTGAACCGATACTATAAATCGGATAGACAAGCGATGTCCCATACTGAATTTTAAGCCTTTCCACTGCGTCAGTATTATCACTTGCCCAAGCTTGAGGTGCGTAATAGAACATACCTGGGTCAAAACGGCCTCCTCCACCTGCACATGATTCAAATAACACATTCGGAAACTCAGTCGTTAGTTTTTCGTATAACGCATATACTCCTAAAATGTAGCGGTGGAAAAACTCACCTTGCTGATCGATTTTTAAAGCGACTGAAAAAGCATCTGTTATATTTCGATTCATATCCCATTTAATATAAGATAGTTGGGTTTTTATAATGATATCCCTCATTTTCTCAAACAGATATTGAACAACCTCTTCTCTTGAAAAATCAAGTACCAGTTGATTTCGACCGAATGTTAAGTGTTCCTCTCGCCTTCCTACAACCCACTCAGAGTGAGATTGATACAATTGACTATTAGGGTTAATCATTTCAGGTTCAAACCACAGCCCAAACTGCATCCCTAAATCATTCACCTTTTTTGCAAGTGATGGTAAGCCTTTAGGGAGTTTTTCTTCGTCTGCATACCAATCACCTAAAGAAGACGTATCATCGTTTCGTTTGCCAAACCATCCATCATCTAAAACAAATAATTCAATACCAAGTTCTCTTGCGCTTTCTGCGATCCTAACTAATTTCTCTTCATCAAAATCAAAATAGGTTGCTTCCCAGTTGTTAATTAATATTGGGCGTTCGACTGTTTTCCACGGTTCACTTATTAAGTGATTTCGATAAAGATCATGGAATGATTGACTCATCCCATTCAATCCTTTCTCCGAATAAACCATAACGACTTCCGGAGCTTGAAAGCATTCGTTAGCAGCTAATTTCCATCTGAATTGATGCGGATGAATGCCAACCATCACTCGTGCTACTTCGTAATGATCGACTTCTACCTGAGCCAAAAAATTACTGCTATAGACAAAATTAAATCCATATACTTCATTTTCATGCTCAGTTGCCGTCTTACGTTTGAGAGCAATAAATGGATTATGATGATGTGAGCTTGCTCCTCGAATACTAGCAATGGATTGAACGCCCGGTCTCAGATCATGCGCTTCTATATGTCTTTCTCTTGACCAAGTCCCTGCTAAATGAATCATTTTATAATCTGAATCTGGGAAATCGATAGAAGAACTCATTATTTTTTTATATAAACATCGTCTGTACCGACATTTTCTAGTGCTACACTTCTTGTGATAACTGGATAGTGCTGAAAAATCGTATACGATAAATAAAGATTCGTATGAGTGGACTCGTCAACGAGTTGAACCGTTATCGTACTTGCCTCTTTTTCATTAGCATATGTTGCAGGCAAACCATTGAATTTTGGTTTACCATGCGATATTTTATAATCTTTAAAAACGTAGCCATTTCCGATTCGCCCATCTTTTGTTTCTAGTTCAATAGCTGCATCACGAAAATCACCTTTACCGTATACTGGATATTCATGATTCACTGTTTCGAGCGAGTAAGCAGGGTCATCCTGGAAGAAATGGCAGCTTGCGGCCGTTGGTATGTCCGTTCTTAAAAAGTGAGAAAAATCATCCCGATTTTTAATGGATTTCCCAAAATATAAGTGCCCAAGACTTCCATTTTTTAAAACATTAAAAATATAACTGATCTTTCCGTTTGTTAAATGAAATTGTTTGTTTTCTTCGTTAACAAATATATTCATATAAGAACTCCTATCCATATCGTTCTTAAACTTCTTCAGAATGATATTGGTGAAATGATAAATTCAAACTCTTTATCTTCATTTGCTTTTATTAAATGTTCCTCATGCACCGGTGCCCCCCAACTATCATCTCCTCCAATCCCCATTTGTTTCCCAGCTACAGTGACAACTGTATAATGTACAGGTGGGAGTTCGTAGATATGCTGAGCATTTTCTAATTCAAATGCTGTATAAGGAGAGAAGTTGCATTCTAATGGTTCGTCGGTCGATGAGATTTTTATGCCTACTCCTTCTTGGTTCTTTAGCTCCACCCAACGAACACCTGTGCGGTTGTCTGATTCTTGTGGTCTGACATAACCAGTAATATTTTCGCCAACCTGAGTTTTAAAGCGACATAATTTCGCCCCCTTACTTCGGTCCGAATAATTTTCTTCTGGACCCTTCGCATACCATTCTAATTGATTGTAATCAGCAGATGTTTTGAATGATAAGGAATAGATAGGCATTTGCGGTAAATGCTCCACACCACGGTAGATGAAGTTCACTTTCACTTCGCCATTCTGTCCAACGGTGTACTCAACTTTCACTTCAACCTCGCTATTGATAGATAATTGATAGAAGAAGATTACTTTTATACCATATGGCTCTTCCTGTATATTTACATCTATACACTTACGACTAAGACTAGCGGTTAACCAAGCTCCTGAATGATAAGCTTGGGCATAACCTCGATCATTATCTGTTGTCGCCCTCCAAAATAACGGACTAGGAGGTTGCTCGATCATTTCTTTCCCTGCATAATTTAGTGAAATTAAACTTCCTACTTGTTTCGAGAAAATAGCTGAAAAGTCCTTACCATGAACCCCGATATTGACATCTCCTTCTATGAGTCGTAACGGGTTGTTTTGTTCCATTGGTGGCTCACTTATCTTTTGTTCCACCGTAAAAATAAATTGTCCAAAGGCTATTTCATGTTCGGCTGTGGCCCATTTAGTTTCATTCTTTAAACGTAAAGAGACTAGGACATTATATTCTCCCGGTTCATCCATGATTTCAGATGGCCAATTAAACTCATGTCTACCTTCCGTTAAAGGAGGGACCGAAACCAAAAGTTTATGACGGTCAATTTCTAACCCTTTGCGATACAATATATATTCAAAATCATAAATGGATGTATTTGTGAACAAATGATTATTAGTAATCGTTACTCCTGTTTGGTCAGGTTGTAATGTAATCGGTTGATATAAAAATTTTACTTCTTGCATTTTGGCTGATAATTCACGGTTTGCGTAAACGATACCATTTGTACAAAATTCATAATCGGTTGGCCGATCTCCAAAGTCTCCGCCATAGGCTAAAAACTCTTGACCGTATCGATCTTTCTTTATAAGTGCTTGATCCATATAGTCCCAAATGAAGCCACCTTGGTACATAGGATACTTCTCTACTAGTTCCATATATTTATCCATACCGCCTAGTGAATTACCCATCGCATGCATGTATTCACAACTGACAAACGGCTTTTGTGGATCTTCTATTAAATATTGCTCTATATCATTCGGTTTCGCATACATGCGGCTTTCCATATCACTCGTTTCATCAAATTCACGATTGTGGAAGACGCCTTCATAATGAACGAGGCGACTTGAATCAACCTGTTTAAAATACTTTGAAACACTTAAAATCACTTCACCTGCATACGATTCATTTCCACATGACCAGATTAAAATCGAGGGATGATTTTTATCTCTTTCAAACATGGAAACGGCACGATCCAACACAATATCATGCCATTCTGGTAGGTTACCAGGAATATTCCATGAAGGTTCAACGGCCCCCATTTTTTGCCACGATCCATGAGTCTCTAAATTCATTTCATCCATCACATAAACCCCATATTCATCACAAAGCTCATACCATAGGGTTTGGTTAGGGTAATGCGCCGTTCTAACGGCATTAATATTGTTTTGTTTAAGGGTTTTGATATCCCAGATCATATCCTCTTTCGTAATCGCCCGACCTGTCCGACAATTAAATTCATGGCGATTGACTCCATTAAATACGATTCGTTTCCCATTGATCAGCATCATTTTATCAACAAGTTCAAATCTTCTAAACCCGACACTTTGTGGAATGACCTCTACTAGTTCACCAGATTCATTAAATACTTGAATATAGAGTTTATATAAATATGGATTTTCTGCACTCCATAAATGAGGTTCCTTTAAAGTCATCAAAAAGGAATGATTTTTGTCTATAAAATCCCCATTTTGAGTTAATACAAGTTTTTGTTCAGCATCATATAATTCAAATTGTAAGGAAATGTCGCTATCAAAAGTGTTTAAAAAATCAAGGTCAATTTGGAGTTGCCCTAATGTCAGGGACTGATCTAAATCAGCTCGAACATGAAGATCTTGAACATGAAGATCTGGAACGGTATAAAGATAGACCTCTCTAAAAATACCCGAAAATCTCCAGAAATCTTGGTCCTCTAACCAAGAACCTGTACTACGTTGATAAACCTCAACAGAGAGCTTGTTGTCTCCCTCTTTTAGAAAAGGAGTAAGCTCAAATTCAGCTGGTGTAAAGGAGTCTTCGCTATACCCTACAAATTTCCCATTTAACCAAACAAAGAAAGCGGATTCTACTCCTTGAAAAGAGATAAAGATCGGTTTTTTCTTCATTTGGCTAGGAACGGTAAAATATTTTACATAGCTACCAACCGGATTATGATCGGTTGGTATATGTGGAGGACGAATGTCATGAAGCCCGTCCCACGGGTACATCGTATTGACATATTGTGGACTGCCATATCCCTGTAATTGAATATGTCCTGGTACTTTAATATGACTCCAACTCGTACAATCAAAGTCTTCCTCATAGAATTTTTCTGGTCTAAGTGCGGCATTTTTTGAATAACTAAATTTCCAATTTCCATTTAACGAAAAACGCATATTCATAGGTGTTTTTATTTTCGCTTCTTCAAATGATCCATAATATAAATGGTCCGAATGGGCAGGGATTCGATTCACTGCAAACACAGATGGATCCGATAACCAATTTATCGTTGGTTTTATTGACATCATTTTATACACTCCTTCTTTAACAAATCAATGACGAATTATCTTTTGCTCTTTCCTTATTTCACAGAACCCATCATTCCTTGAACAAAGTGTTTTTGCATTAAAAAGAAGATGAGTGCTGCAGGTAAAGTAGCAATTACAATGGCTAACATTATAACGCCATAGTCTGGTGTATAACTTGAACCTAGATTAGAAATAAGTAAAGGTAATGTTTGATTTTCTGGTGATTGTAGCACGACTAACGGCCATAAATAGTTATTCCAACTGGCCATAAAAGTAATAATAGCCGCTGCGGCATAAGTTGTTTTCATTGTAGGGATATAAATTCTGAAAAATAGTCCGAGTTCACTTACACCATCCATTCTTCCTGCCTCAAGAATCTCTTTTGGAAACATTTTAGTACTTTGACGGAAGAAGAAAATAAGGAAAGCAGTCGTTATGGTTGGTAAAACAACAGCCGTTAATGTATCTATCCCCATAAAAGGAGCCGTCTGAGAAATGGATCCAAACATTCTAAATAGTGGTACCATTAAGGCTGCGAAAGGAATCATCATCGAAAGCAACAAAATATTAAACACAATATCCTTCGCTTTACTTTTATAAATTTCAAATCCATACCCTGCTAAGGAACCGATTAACAAAGCTAACACGGTAGTAGATACAGAGATTTTAGCCGAATTTATAAGAGCCGGAACTAAGTCAACGGTACTTAATAACATACGGAAGTTCTCAATTAAGTGGGTACCTGGTAAAAACGTACCTCTTGTGACATCGACAGACTTATTTGTTGCACTAATAACCATCCATAAAAATGGAAAAACAGAAATGATTGTTGCGATACTTAAGATCACATAACAAATGATTCGATTGATCTTACTCATTTTTATCACCTGCCACCTTAAACTGAATAATGGAGAAAAAGACAATCATGATAAGGATCGCATAAGAAACGGTTGCTGCATATCCAAAATCTGGTGTGTATTTAAAGGAAAGATTATAAATATATTGAGAGATTGTTAGAGTTGAGTTACCTGGTCCCCCGCCTGTAATATTCATGACTTCATCAAATAATTGAAGTGTTCCAATGGTAGACATAATAGAAGTAAACAAAATAATCGGTTTTAATAACGGAACCGTTATTTTAAAAAATTGCTGAATTGGTGATGCCCCATCAATTTTCGCCGCCTCATAAATAGCAGGGTCAATATTTTGTAAAGAGGATAGATAAAAGATCATATTATAGCCTGTCCATCTCCAAGTAATCGCAATTATAATCGCAATCTTTGCCCAGAAAGGATCGGTAAGCCATTGAATTGGTGTTGAAATAAGTGATGTTTTTAAAAGCATCATATTAATCATACCGTCTGGACCAAATAAATATTTAAACACAACGGAATAGGCAACTAGTGATGTTACAGCTGGTAAAAAGATAGCTGTTCTGAAAAATCCTTTAAATTTCAAAGTCTTTTCATTAAGCATAACGGAAAAAACAAGAGCCAATAAAATCATTAAAGGTACTTGTATAATAAGATAAATGACTGTGTTAAAAACAGCTACTTTAAATGTTGGGTCTAGTAGTAATCGTTTATAGTTATCCAAACCTACAAAGGTTAAATTATTGCCACTTCCTGTTTGAAAAGAAAGGATGAGTGCTTGTATCATTGGATAAAAATAAAATAAACAAATCATCAATGTAGCTAGACCGATAAATCCCCAACCAGCGAATGTCGTTTTAGACTGAAGACCTTTTATCGAATTCATTTTAAGAAAAGGTCGTTCTATGTTTGGCTTTTTTGAAATCATCTCTCTCACTCCTTACTAAAGAAATAGATGCCCCAAAAACCTCGACTAAATTTGTAAATAGTTGAGAGTTCTAGAGGCACCCAATTAAGAGAATTCAATATCGTTACTGTACTTGAATCTCTGCTTGCTTCTGAGCGTCTAGTAATACATCTTCTATACTTTTACCATTTAAATAATTTTGCATCTCAACAACTAAAATGTCGTCGATCGCATACGTATGCAAGCCATAATTTACTTGTGGAATTTGTTCCGTCCATGATGAGAAATCGGCTATAATCGTTTGGCCGCCAAAATATTCATCTTCTGCTTGATAAGCCTCACCTTCTGCTGCCGGAATATAAGTCCCAATTGCTCCAATTTCAGTCACTAGACTTTGATAAAAGTCAACATCTGAACCGAATGTTTTCGCTAAAAAGTCTACCGCACTTTCTTTCCCTTCCACATCAAGGACATACCAAGAGCTTCCTCCCAAGTTGGAAGCATTTACAGCTCCTTCAATACCCGGAAGAGTCGGAAATGGAACCACTGCCCAATCACCTGATTGTGAATCTTCTGCTTTTATAGACGGAGTAATCCAGTTTCCGGTTGGAACTGATGCCACACTACCATTATTGAATTCAGCTAGAAACTGACTCCAATCAGATACCGGTTTCGCGATATCTGCATCTAATATAGCCTTATACACCTCAAAGGCCTTCTTAAGAGCTTCGTTATCAACTAAGTCTGGTGTCACACCATCTTCTTTCACGTACCAAGAACCACTTGTTTGAATCATCATACGAACTTGGCTTAAATCGTTTGGATCTAGCGTTAGCATCGCCTTCCCAGTCGCTTCTTTCACGTCCTTTCCAATTTCAATGAATGCGTCCCAATCAATATTTGTAACATCCTCAACGGTATATCCTGCTTCCTCTAAATAATCAGTACGTACATACAGTCCCGCAACTCCCGTATCAAATGGTAAACCATAGTTTTTATCATTGATACTTGTTGGGGCAATTTTGTATGGTGCAAAGTCATCTACATTATAGGAACCTGTGATTTCATGAAACGAATCTGGATACGCTTGCAAGAAACTTTGGGCACGGTAATCTTCTATTAACACAATGTTTGGAAGACCCCTTGTTGTTCCTGAACTTAAAGATGTATTTAATTTCTGAATAATGTCATCTTGTGCGTTTTCAATAACTGATATAGTTAGGTCTGGATTTTCACTTGCATAATACTCTTTTGCTATCTCCATGGCTTTAATATTAAAATTAGGGTCCCATGTCCAAACAGTAATTTCGTCCGCCTCAGTAGAACCTTCTACCGATTCATCTGCTCCTCCAGATGAACAAGCTGATAATAGTAAAAAACATACTAATAGAAAAGCTAACATTTTCTTCATTGTAGTTCCCCCTTGTCTTTTTTCTTTTGTAAGCACTTTCTTCTTACAAATTTATCTTATCACCCGTCCTCTTTTATCAGTTAGGACAATTTTTAATAAAATTTGGATTATCTTTGTTATTTGTATCCGCTTTCAAAAAGGTAATTTGTAATTTTTTTAGATTTTATCATTATTTTTTGTAAAGAGAGGATATCTTAAGTGCTGCTTTTCACAAATTCCAGCACTCCGATAGAAAATCTCATTCAGGGGTCGTGTCAATAAAAAACGGTGCTTTACAACATAAAGGCTTCTCAACTGTTCGAAGTTATGATGACTGGACATTTGAAAAAGCAACTCCAACGTCTTCGACGTTTATCTTTCACGCTAATAAATAACTTTTTCTTCCCTTTATTTAGAAAATTCGATAAAATAAAAAACGAAAAGGCGATGATGAGAAGAGTACTTGTGCACAAGCATAACAGAGAACTCCAGATGGTGGGAATGGAGAATGTAATGGCACAAGGAAACAAGCCTCTGAGCTGTACAAAGGATCTTTCAATTGAAAGTGATGATGTGCCGGGTTCTCCCGTTATAGAGATTAGTATAACCATGTTTGAATGACGTACTTGAAAAGGTTGTTGTAGCGATACAATAACAAACTGGGGTGGCACCGCGAACTTTTAACAATCCGAAGTTTCGTCCCCAAGGCTTAGGACCTTGGGGGTGAGACTTTTTTCTTTGTTCAAAAAATTTGTTAGGAGTGGTGCTACATGAATTGGAAAGCCCCTTTGCTTTTGCTAGTTGGGATTGGTATATCAAATATTGGTGCTTGGATTTATTTACTTGCGTTAAATTTAATGGTGTTAACGATGACGGGGTCGCCATTGGCCGTGGCCGTATTATATATGCTTATTCCAATTGCTACACTCGTTACCGATGTGTGGGCAGGTTCATTCATTGATCGGCTAAACAAACGAACGCTGATGATCATATTAGATGTCGCTCGAGCATGTCTCATCTTCTGCTTGCCTTTTTTGGATTCATTGCTCTGGATTTATTTGCTTGTCTTAATAATTAATATGGGAAGTACAATTTTTGAATCGACGTCTCTTGTCTACATGACGAAATTGGTTCCAAAAGAAAACCGGCAACGATTTAATGCATTGCGTAATTTTATTCAGTCTAGTGGTTTTATACTAGGTCCATCCATTGCTGGTCTTCTCTTTGTTTTTAGTACACCAACAATGGCGATTTTTATTAATGCCATTGCTTTGATTCTCTCAGCATTTGTTATTATGCTGCTTCCGAATCTCGATCGAATCGATAAAGACGTTGTCTATACGAGAATCACGTTTGCCATCATCAAAGAAGATTGGAAAACCGTTCTTTCTTTTGGGAGAAAACATACATATGTCACGTGGGTGTATCTGTTATTTGGTGGATTTGGCGTATTTTTAGCTATGATTGATTCGCTCGAAGCAGCTTTTGCGACAACTGTGTTACTTTTTTCAGAGAGCACATATGGATTTTTGGTTGGAATTGCTGGCTTAGGAATGGTGACAGGCTCATTAATCAATGCATGGTTTGCCAAAGTGATGAAAATTAATCTATTAATTGGTCTCGGATCAATTATCACTCCTATCGGCTATTTGTTGTTTGCATTCTCGAATTCTTTCCTAGGAGCTTCGATTGGTTTTTTCACATTAACGTTCGCGATGACTTTTGCACATGTCGGTTTTTTAACGTTCTATCAAAACCATGTCCCTGTATCCATTATGGGTCGGTTTACAAGTCTTGTTGGCATGATTGAAGCAGGCAGTACAGTTGTGATGATTGCTCTCATTGGTTTATTTGCAGAATGGATTGCGATTCGTCCCGTCTATCTCGTGAGTTCGTTCATCTTTCTCTTGTTTGCTCTCTATATTTGTAGCGTTGTTATGAATAAAGAGAAAGAAAAGTTTTATAAGGAAGATATGTCTGTATAACGTACTAAAATGGAATGGCCTCGAATCTGAGAGGCATTCCATTTTAGTAAAAAGGTAGGAATACTTAACTAGGTATATAGGGGGAGGAAATCATCTTTTCTTTAATTGCATTTTCTGCTTTAATTCTAGCAGTAGTGTCGACTTTTCTCGCTACTAGAGGTAAGTATCGATTTTACTGGGTTTCAGCCATTGGAATTTATATTTTCAGTTTTATAGCAGGGTTTTCGATAGGGCAAATAACAGTTGGTTTAACCTTTATCCCATTAACTTTAGCGATTGGATATTCTTTTGGTTGGATACAAAGCAAAACACATAGCATTATTTTTCTTTGTTTCGGTATTCTAATTGGATCCCTCATGGTTTTTTATGTAGATGATGCTTGGTTGTTTTATCCTTTACTCCAGCTATTCAATTAGCTGGTGCGTTAGTTCAAGAAGAAAAGAATATGATGAGTAAAAAAGGTAAGGACAAACCCACTTTTTTATAAAAGTTAGTTCGGTGCCTTGCGATTGACGCGGAGCTTGCTGAAGAAGTCTCAAGTTTAACTTAGGCGAGACAGTCTCCTAGAAAATCAGGTTATTTATTAGAATGTCACTCATAGCATCAAACGTTTTTTTGTAATCCAAAACGGAGCCAGCGCAATACCCAGAGACTCCTGTGGGAGAAGTGAAACACGGGAGACCCCGCAGCGGAGCGAGGAGGCTCCCGGTTCACCCGCGGAACGCGTAGGGTATGGAGCTGGCGGAGTACAACTAATTCATGAAACCCTATTTTAACGAGTAGACTTTTTTCAGTGACCTTCAGGACGCGGAGCATGATTTTCGGGAGCGGTGAACATCGCTCAATGTTGTCCCAACTACTTCTTTTTCTATGACATTGAGTCTCTACGGTCAAGAAAATATGGCACTTCCCATTCTGGCTAGCTCTCCATGTAAAGTCGCAGCACTTACTAATATCACTGAATCATAATGAATGTGATGTTTGTACAGACAAAATCGATATTATCTAAGCTATTATTGGAGCTTCTGCATTTCTTCAACAGGTAGCTCAATTCTTACTTTTGTCCCTTTTCCTATTTCACTAGATATGGATACACCATAAGAAGGTCCATAATGAAGCTGTATCCGTTCATCGACATTTCTAATTCCTATACCTGTAAAACGTCCATGCTTTCTTTTCGATATCGGGAGTTCGTCACTTTCGTCTAGCTTCATGCCATCCCCATTATCAATCACTTCACATATTAAATAAGGCCCTTGGTTCCAGACGAATACTTTTATAGAACCCTCTGACTTAAGGTTAAAACCATGAAAAAAAGCATTTTCAATAAAGGGTTGCAAGATTAATTTTGGAATCTTGTGCTCTTCAGTATCCTTTGCGATGAAATAACTAACATCAACTCGATTTCCGTAGCGCTTTTGATTGATCAGAACATAATCCTTTAAAGTCTCAATTTCCTGCTTTATTGTAACGGTTTCACTCCCATTTCCAATTGTATTTTGAAGAAGCGAAATAAACGCATTCATCATATCTTCCGCCTCCTCTTTACTTCCATGCTTCACTAAAAACTTAATAGAGGTAAGCGTATTATATAAAAAATGTGGATTGATTTGTTGCTGAAGTGCAGCGAGTTCTGCATGTCTTATTTGTTTCTGAGAATCGACAAGCTGATCCACATAATCATGGAGCTCATCTAACATCGAGTTAAAGGCCAGTCCAAGTTCCTTTGTTTCATATGTTCCTTTTACGGATACATATTGATCAAAATTATGTTTTCCAGCATTTGAAATTTCTTTAACCAGAGTTGATAAAGCATTGGTTAATCTCTTTGACATCAGGAAGACTAAAATGATAGCAAGCAAAATGATGACGATAAAAGTAATGGTCATTTCTTTTTTATTAATTAATCCACTAACCGCAGTTTCTTGGTCAATGACATTTAATATATGTAAATCAAATGAATCGAGGTACTCTCCAACAAATATTTGCTCTTTTCCTAAAAATTCGTTAATCACATATCTATCCTTACTTCCTTCAAGGGCAGAAGCATATTCTTGCAGTGCTAGGTCTCGCTCCCCAATTAAATCTTCTCGATTACTAGATACGATTCTTCCCGTTGAATCAATGACAAAAATATCGTTGCCTGGACTCGTATAGTTGGAATAAAATCTACGAAACTCTTCCTCTTGAATCGCAAAATACATAATTCCATACACTTCCTCAGAAGGACGATCTACTAAAGCACGCGTTGCGATCACATATGGACTAAACTCTTCGGAAATTGAGCGCTGATCATATTGATAAGTTAACCTCCTAAGATGATCCAACGTATTATTGGTCAAATGACTGTCCCTTAGTTCCTCATCAGAAATCGGCCAGTAGGCCCTGTTTGTTGAAAAGCTAATATCATTAATCCCCGTAATCATTATGCTAACATCATAAGCATCAAGATTAGGCTCTGTACGCCTGACTAGCTGTTTTAAATCAAAATAACTTTTCATTTTTTCTAGATTGGTTTGCTCTTCCGTAAGAATCGTCTTTAGTGCTCCACTTTGTGCTAAATTATTCGAAGCCATGATGATCGAATAATGAAAGGCTTCAAAACTATCGGTAACTTGATCTAATACTTTTGCATTCGTAATACTAAATTTATCAATAAAAAATTGTTCAGACATACGAAGTGTTGTCAACGTTGTTACCGTTGCAACTGAAATGATGCTAACAACCGTTAAAGAGAACAAAATTAAAAATAAGCTATTATGTTTAAGGCGATAGTTTTTGTTTTTCATTTTATTCCCTACTCCACGAATTTTCTTCGATAAGCACTTGGTGACATCCCTTTTAGTTTTTTAAACATTTTCGAAAAGTAACTATGATCGGTATAACCAACCATCGGACCAATTTCTGAAATAGAATGATCACTTTGAATCAGTAATTTTGTCGCTTCTTCAATTCGAATCTTGTTAAGATAGTCAACAAAACCTTCTTTATTATGAACAGAAAAATAATTAGACAAATAAGAAGGATTAAAATGAAAATGATTGGCCACACCTGTCAGCGTAAGAGATTCTGCATAATGCTTTTGGATATAAGCTAATAGCTTACGCATATTAGGATTACCTGTTTGATTCCGCTTAATCGTTATACAATGATAACACTCCATTAAAAACTTATTTAAATACTCGTCCACCTTAGATGTGGTATTGGATTCCTCCACGAATTGTAGCGATTCATATTTTACCTTTTCTAACTCCGTGACATCATAATCCATATTCCTAAGAAGTATGGAAATATTAAAGATGATATTGCTAAAAAAGGATTTATATTCTGATACTTTCGTTGTGTAACAAGTTGAAAACACCTTCGCATAATCTCGAACATATTGAATAGCTGAATCAAAACGCTGTTGAGTGAAATCCTCTGTAAATTGATCTAGATTAAAAGCTGCTATACTTGGAGTTTGCTTTGGCAAATCTAACTTCTGCAACAAGGTAATATTAGGAAAATAAAAGTGATACTCTTGCAACAAACGAATTTCTTCTATGTAAATACCAATATCGCTAAAGGTAGAAAAAGACTCCGTTAAGACCAAACCAACTTCAGTTATTCTTTGCGTATTTTGTAACAGCTTGTTTTTCACTTTCTCTTCATCCGTTTTGCAAAAGTTTAAAATGACGACTTCTAAATTTGTTTTTTGATCATAGTATGGCAATTGAACAACAGAATCTAAATTAAAATCCGTTAATATATTCTCATCACATTCTTCTTGATGACTCGCTCTTTTTGTATTAATTCCTAATAGATAAAAAGTATTATAGGGAAATGTCTCTGTGATGACAGGCTCATCCAAGTTGACTTCATATCCTTTAATGGTTTTTTCAACTATGTTCCAAATTGAATTGTTTTTAGGGGAATCATTTGTTGAATGATGATTTAGTATGATTCGCTCATTCGCCCTGTTTAATACCTTCAAAAGTCCTTCTGTATCTAAGTTAGGCTTTAATATATAATCAACAACACCACTTTGGAACGTTGAACGAACATAATCAAATTCACCAAAACTACTTAAAATAATCACTTCGATATCTGGGTATTGAGCCTTTATTTCTTTGGTCAATTCCTCCCCATCCATAAGTGGCATAACAATATCAGTCATGACAATATGAGGCTTTGTTTCCTCAATGATTTTAAGTGCCTCTCTACCATTTGAAGCTTCCCCTACAATTTGAAAACCTTCTTGTTCCCAATCGAGATAATGTTTAATTCCTTCCCTTATTAAGATTTCATCATCCACAATCACAACTGTGCATAATTCATTAGCTTTCAATGTAATCACCTCAAATAAAGAACTATTTCCCCTAATAATATATTGAATCACTTAAAAAAAACAGTTTTTTTCCCCTACTAAAAACGAACTTTGATTATGTGCATACGCTAAATCGTGAGAAACTGCCTCCTAAACCTAAAGTCAAAAAGCCGGGAAATTTTACTTGAAATTGTAAAATTACACCGACTTTTAATATTTTTATTGGAGAGATAATCGATAGCCATATGTGGAGCTCTATTCATCGCTCCCGAAAATCATGCCCCGCTTAATTAACCTAAAATCGCCCGATCGTTTACCATTTGCTCTCCGCGAATGCGTTGGAATTCATGTAAGAGCTTTTCGATTGTCAATGCTTTTTTATCCTCTTCATTGACATCTAAAATTATTTGTCCTTTATCCATCATTATCAATCGATTGCCTAAATCAAGGGCTTGTTGCATATTATGAGTAACCATTAAGGTCGTTAGTTGATGCTTCTCAACTATTTCCTTAGTTAATTTAGTAATTAACTCGGCTCTTGATGGATCTAGTGCCGCTGTATGTTCATCTAATAATAAAATTTTTGGTTCTGTAAATGTGGCCATTAACAGTGATAATGCCTGTCTTTCTCCACCAGATAATAGTCCAACTTTAGCATTAAGACGGTTTTCTAAACCTAGATTTAAAGATTCTAAATGGGTTTTGAATGCCTCTTTTCGCTTTTTGGTTACTCCAAATTTAAAAGTTCTTTTTTATTTCTTGAATAAGCAAGGGCTAAATTTTCTTCGATTGTCATCGATGGCGCCGTACCTGCCATCGGATCTTGGAAAACACGACCAATTAATTGTGAACGTTTATATTCTGGTTCAAAGGTGACTGTCCGGTTATCAATCATCACATCCCCGACATCTGGTGTTAAGGCTCCGGATATCATGTTCATTAAGGTTGATTTCCCTGCTCCATTACTACCGATAATCGTAACAAATTGTCCAGCTTGCAAAGAGAGGTTTATATTTTGTAACGCTTTTTTCTCATCTGGTGTTCCTTCATTAAAAGTGACCGATAATTGATGGAGATCAAGCATGGTTTTCAACCTCCTTTGCTTGTTTTAAGCGTTTTTGCTTTCTTCGTTTTTGTTCACGATTTTTTTGAATCATTTTAGGAGTAATAAGAGCAGCTATAACAATAATAGCTGTGATTAAACGGACATCCCCGGCCTCTAAAAAATCAGCCCGTAACGCTAAGGTCACAACGATCCGATAAACGATCGCTCCACCGATAATCGCCAACGTTGCTCGGAAGATCGTCTTTGTCCCAAATAAGGCCTCTCCAATAATAACTGATGCCAAACCAACTATAATTAAACCAACACCCATTCCAGCATCAGCAAATCCACCTTGTTGGGCAATTAGTGCACCAGAGAAGGCAACTAGACCATTTGATAGACCTAAACCTAAAATAATTAACCAATCGGTATTAGCGGAAAAGCTACGAATCATCCTTTGGTTATCTCCTGTTGCCCGCAGAGCTAAACCAACCTCGGTTTTCAAGAAAAAATCTAACAGAAACTTAATGGCCAATGTAATCACAATCATGACCAGGATAATTCCCCAACTTCGATTTAATCCTAAAAAGAAAAACATTGAGTTTAATAGAGAATCGATTCCAGTTGAACTCGTAAAAGATTGTGTTTGTTTAAAAAACGTTTCTTGACTCATTAAACTAATATTGGAGCTACCCATAATTCGTAAATTAATCGAATAAAGGGCGATCATCATTAAAATCCCTGATAATAAGGCATTAATTTTTCCTTTTGTATGTAGAATTCCGGTAATCATCCCAGCTACAAACCCAGCCACAAATCCATATAAACTAGCAAGGAACGGTGGTACTCCAGCGATAATTGAAATTGCCGCAACAGCCGCACCGGTGACAAAGCTTCCGTCTACAGTTAAATCAGGGAAATCGAGTATACGAAAAGTTAAATAAACACCAAGTGCCATTATCGCATAGATGATTCCTGTTTCAAAAGCACTAAATATTGCATAAGCCATCCTACTTCCCCCTTTTTGTTCACTTCTTGATGTTCATCACTCAAAAGAAAACCGACGTGCCCAAAGTTCTGCAGGTCGGTTCATTTTATACATGAATAACGTATAAATTGATTCGGTGTAGAAGGTCGTCGACAGAGCTAATTTGGAGTCCAAACGATAAAAGCAACTACGATTAGTTTTTGCATTTGAATCGCCAATCGACACACTTATTTTCTTATTCAGCTTCTACGATTTCTGCATCCTCATCCCAGTCACTATGCCATTCGACCCCTTGGGCTTCTGCAGCGTCTTTATTAATAAATAACTGCATCTCTGATGGGTATTCAACAGGAATATCTGATGTTGATTTTTCACCTTGCAGAACTTCAGCGGCCATTTCGCCTGAGCGATATCCAATTGAGAAGTAATCAATCCCAAAAGTGGCAAATCCACCTTTCTCTAATGAGTCTGGTTCTCCTACAAATAATGGAATCTGTTCACTGTTTGCCACCTGAACGATCGCGTCTAAAGCAGTAACAGCTGTGTTATCTGTAATGATATAAAAGACATCGATATCACCTACTAATGAGGCAGCAGCTTGCTGAACTTCAGTCGCTGTTGCTACAGATCTTGTGACAAGTGATAAACTTGTACCTTCCACGGCCTCTTCAACTAAATTAATTTGGGCGACTGAATTCGCTTCGCCTGCGTTATAAATCATACCAATCCGTGAATTCGCAAAATATTCTTCTAGAAAGATAACCGTAAATTGAATTGTATCAGGATGCAAGTCGACAACTCCTGTAATATTCTCACCCGGCTCATCCATTGCCGTAACTAACTCACCTGCAACAGCATCTGTTACAGAAGTGAAGATAATCGGAATACTATCCGTTGCTTGTAACGCACTTTGGGCACTTGGTGTCGAATTCGCAAAAATTAAATCAACATCATTCGATACGAGATTACTTGCAATCGCCGCATTATTATTTTGATCGCCTTGTGCCGTATTATAGTCATATTCAACATCTAAACCAGCATCTTCAAGTGCTTGCTTAAACCCTTCATATGCGGCATCAAGAGATGGGTGTTCGGCTATTTGTGTGGCTCCTACCTTATAGGACTCTCCATCGCCACTACTTTCTGAAGTACCACAAGCTGCTAAGGTCATTCCTAGTAGAGTAATTGCTGTCCATTTTTTCCATGAGTGTTTCATCTTCCAGACCCCTTTTTTATAATTTTCTAATAGTTATGTATTATCTTAAAACAATAAATGAGGAAAGTAAATAAAAAATTTAACCCTTTAAAGCGTTTTCTGATAAAATAAAGTTTGATTAATATAAATATTCTGCGTTTTAATGTTATGAGAATATAGAAATTAACGCCATAATTAAATAAAATAAAAAACCCCTTATAAAAGGAGTTTCCAATATCGCAACTATTCATCTCATAAATGTTTGATAAGCCATGTTCTGTACCTTTGTACTCCAAACGGTGATGAACCTCGTACTCCGGTGGTAACCATCTATCTACAAGGAATTTTCCCTGTTCTTCCTATTCGTTCATTTCCGAAAGAGAAGATGCCCCTACCATATTTTGGGTTTCTCGCTCGAGGGGTTTACCTCGTTCCACTCTCATTGTTTCCAATCAGACTACGTCACTGTGGCACTTTCAAGGACCTCACACCATATCTTTAAAAAGACTTAGGTGTTTATCCTGCCGTTAGTCCAGGTTGATAAGACCCAAACTACCCTAGCTTATGAATTCGCTAGGCACGAACACTACAAGCATCTCAGCTTGTGCGAGCATGGACTTTCCTCTACACAATAAAGTGCAGCGATTACCTAAACACTTATTTGTCGTATGCGACCTTATTCATTATACATTCACTTTGAGATTAAATCAATATCCAATCTTAGCCTTTATCTTTTAATGGCTTTCTTTGCTAATTTATCCGCATTTTTATTCGCCTTGCTCGGAATCCATTTAATAAAAAATAGATCAAATTGTTCAATTAAATTTAATGCCTCATTTAAATAGGCTTGATATTTTTTATTTTTCACAAAACCTTTTTCAATTGCTTGATCGATGAGCTGCGAATCTGTTCGAAAAGAGGCGACTTTTATTCCTTTTTCTATACAAAGCTTTAAAGCAATTAGTAGAGCTTCATACTCCGCTTCATGATTAGACATCGGTTGCAAAGGAAAAGAGTACTCTTCAATTGTTCCATTTTTAAAATTGATAAAAACACCTGCACCAGACGCCCCTGGCTCCCCGGCACTTGCTCCATCAATGTACACTTCTACCAAAAGAATTTCCCCTTTACAAAATAAAATAAGAAAAAGAGATGAGGATCTCTTCTTCTATCATAAGGTTATTCGTATAATTTACTTCCAAAGACCTCTTTTTCTAAATTCGAAAGTCTTTGTAAAATATCGTAATTGGTACTTCCGACAGATGGTGTTGTGGCTTGTCTTGTCGGTCTTTCACTAGCTGTTTTCACTTGCATTTTCAATTGCGCATTTTCTTTTTCTAAGCGCTCAATAATTGTTTGAAATGCTTCATAATCTTGAATAATCGAATCTAAAAACTTGTCAACCTCATCTTGATTGTAACCACGCATACTAGATTTAAAATCTTTATTTAAAATCTCATTTGCTGTAAAACGAATTTCATTACTACTCAAAGTCATCCACCCCTAGGAAATACATTAATAGTTATATTTTTTCAAAACTTATCTAGAATGTCAATTTGAAATCTTCATTTTAATTTAAATTAAGAGGTTTTTTATCATTTTTTTGTTATTGTTCTGAATTATATTGTTCATCTTCTATAATTACATTTAAATCATATGGGGTAATTATAGAAAGATAAAACTCTCTTTTTTCACTTTCTCGCTTTGCTACTTCTAAATAATATTTTGGTGAGCCTTGTTTTTCTTCGTCATATAAGACGATTAATCCTTCTACCTTTTGAATGATAAATTCATTTTTTTGTTTGAGTTGTTGCGGACTTTCATATGGACGTTTCGTAATACTATCCACGAAATCCGCTTTAGCGATAATTTCCCGATAATAGGATTGGGTCGCTTCCTTCCAACCTGACTCTTGTTCTAAGAAAGGGGTCAAAACGGCAAGCTTGAGGTGAGGACTCTTTTCCTTCAAGGCGAAGACTTCTTCAGCAACCCAAAGTTCAACCCCTAGTTGACCGCTTATAATAACCCATTCTAGTCCTTCCTCAATTAAAGTGAGGAGTCTCTGCCTAAATGCCTTTCTTATATATGTAATCCCAATATGCTTTTGATCAAAAATACCTAATTCAAATGCTTTGTAGCCAGTAACAGCAACTGTTTTTATCAAAATCATACCTCCTTTAAAAGAGAAGAAGCGGACCTTTTGCCCACTTCTTCGACTGCAGACAAACATGTCTTACAGTTTGCTAAAGATAAGTTTGTTATCCTTTAGCGGTTACAGCCGCAGCCGCCACCATGCTTATGTCCCCACTGAGGGCCAAATCCAGGTGACATCGCTCCTGCTACAGGTCCACCGAAACCAGGTGACATCGCTCCTGCTACTGGTGCACTTGGGCCACCTACAAACTGTTGGTTGGTAACCGTTTGTTGTTGTGAAGTCGTATGCGGGAAGCTATGAACATGTTTATAAACATGGTTTGTAACATTTGTTGTGTGTGTTGGATGAACTTCTGGTACGATATATTCACAAGTTTTTTGAACGATGTTTTGTTGGGTTGGGTGAACCACCGCTGGCATTACTTGTGTAGTTGTTGGCTTCTGACATACATTTGCTGGTTTGTGACAATGATGATTAAACATTATTAATTCCTCCTTTTTATTTGAGTCACTAATAAACTATGATGAAAGCCAATTAGTTGTACTAGTTGTTTCGTCTATTTCTAGGTAGAAATTTACGAAAATAATCTAATTGGGTACAAAACCAATAGTTAAAATATAATCATGCAGCACTCTTAACACAAGATGACAAACAGCCAGACGAGCAGACAAAAACAGACAATAAACCACCCTTTAAACTTGTTGTATTTTGTAGACAAACCTCATTTTATGCGCTTGCTCGGGAAATAATTGCCGTCCTAAGAACATTCCTTGGAAATAGTTTAATTTTTCCCCTTTAATAATTTTATTTCTAACCTTTGTTTTCGTTTTTGCAGTTCCATTATTAATTTACTTATTTTTTGATTGGAAATGAATTCTCTTTCTTCTAACAGCTTCAATGCTTGATTGGTAAGTGTTAAAGCCCCAAATATATCCTTTTCAAATCGTTCCTTTAATTTAGCCGCTTCGATCAGGCAATCGATTTGATAAGGTTTATAGTTTATTAAAGTTAAAAAACATTGTAAGGCAACCGCTTCATCCTTTTGCTTCTTCTGGATAAGGGCGTACTGATACAAGCTTGCCTTTGCAAGATGAATATCCTCTTCCCTTTGACTCAATTGCCAAAACATTTTGGCGGCTCGCTCATTGTTTCCAATGTATGAGAACCACCTAGCTATTTCGTACTCTTCCCTGTTTTCAATAGCAACTTTATTAGGAGAGGTAATCAAATGACTTAAGTGAATATACAAGGTAATTAAACTTAAAACATCCTGTTCATGATGTTCAATAATCCCTTCTAAATAGAGCGGCTCCTGTTCGTTTAAATAATCAAAATAAAGCATTGGAGCTAAATAACCAGGAGTGTCTTGCTCTCTTTTTAATTCAAGAATTTCTTCTTCAATAATTGCTAATTTACAAGAGGGAAGTGTCTCTTTCCATAATCTTCTTGCCGCATGTAATAAATCAAAATGCCCGACTTTAGGAAGCTTCGGGACTTGTTCTCGAACAAATGTATGTCTCGTTTTTACTTTTGGCCAATCAAAAGCTTTGCCATTATAAGTTACAAGCTTTTTATTTGAACCAAGGTCGTCTAAAAAATAATGATAAAAAGCTACTTCAGCTTCAGGTCCAGGCAAAATATATTGTTTGACGACAACATTCGAACCGACAACTTGACTAAACCCAAGTAAAAAAATTGAGTGCCCCGCACCACTACTTAATCCTGTCGTCTCTGTATCAAAAAAAAGCAGGTTCTCTATATCCGTATCAGCACTTGAAAGTGGATGAGGTTCGTTAAATTGCTTCCATTGTGTTGTCACCTGTTCTAAATCAGAAAAAGGGTAAAGTCCATGTTGGTGTTCAATTGGATAAGCAGTCTCCTTAATAAAAATATAATGACCGTCAAACCAGTATGGCTTTGCTCCAAGCTTTTCCCACTTTTTAAATAAGCTCTGTTCTTCCTCAGAATGAAGAGGCGACTCTGTAACAATGGTTTTGGTTACTGAGCGTTTATCGGTTAGAGTGGGAGATTCGTTTAAGCTAAGATGAGATTTCATCCTGTTTAATTTATTTTTTAACACTGTCATCACATACCTTTGGATTTTTCAAGTTCATGAATTAATGACAAGACGACTCGTTTTGAATTATGGCTATTCGTAGTAGAAGCCCCCACACATGCAGGACAACCAGCTTCACATGGGCAAAATTCAATTAAAGATTTTACTTGATTTAAGATAAGCTCGATTTTTTTATATACTTCTTTTGCTAGTCCAATCCCACCTGGATAACGGTCATACATAAATATCGTTGGCAACTCTGAATGGTCTGCTTTGATTTGTGGGATGACATGTAAATCAGAACGGTCACACATAACAAATACTGGTGCAACATGCCCAAAGACATTTGCTAGCCCAATAAGTGCTTGTTCTAGAAGATCTTCCCCGTACTTTTCTAATAGCCGTGAAGAAAAGCTTAGCCACATCGCATTTGTATGAAGTTCTTCTTCAGGTAAATGAATCGGACCTGAACCGATATTTTCAAAAGTTGTGAGTTTAATCTTTTTAAAAATCGTGGCTTTAGCGTTGACCATGACGTCTCCAAAAGAAAGGCTTGCATAGTCTTCTCTTTTGCTTTCATCCTCTTCTAATACTTTAAGATTGACAGCTAAATTCGCATCGGTAAAATATTCAACCCCAACTTGACGAACAAAGGCTTTTTTCTCTTCCCAATCTAAGTATTCCACTTGATATTGAATGCCTTGATGTAAATAAATCGCTTCATCATGCAGAAGAGTCATTGCACTAAAACGATCCATCTCCCCAATAACGCTCGGCTTGGCTTGTTCAGATTGATCAATGATAATGACATTTTCTTGTGAAGCTGAACGGAGACTAATTCCGTGTGCTGGAAAAGCATCGTTCATCCAATACCATTTATCAACTCTTTGATGTAACACTTGTTCTTCTGCTAAAAATTCAAGCACCTCTTCTATTTCAACCCCATCAAATGTTTCCCCTTTTTTAAAAGGAAGTTCATAGGCCGCACATTTAATATGGTCAACTAATATAATCAAGTTGTCCGGGTTAAGTCTCGCTGATTCTGGTGAACGCTCAAAAAAGTAATCAGGATTCGAAATGACATATTGATCAATCGGGTTTGAATTGGCCACCATAATAATAAGCGACTCTGTATGTCTTCTCCCCGCTCGACCAGCTTGCTGCCAAGCGCTCGCTATGGAACCTGGATAGCCATTCATAATACAAACTTGTAGCTGACCAATATCGACCCCTAATTCCAGAGCATTCGTGCTGACGACACCAATAATGTCACCATTCCGGAGTCCTTGCTCAATCTCCCGTCTTTGTTTTGGTAAATAGCCACCACGGTAACCACGAATCGATTTTGGTCCGAGCTCTTTTTGTGTTAATTCCTGCAAATGGCTAAGAATCACTTCAACACGAACTCTTGATTTAGCAAAAATAATCGTTTGAATTTTATTTTCTAAAAAATGTTTTGCTAACGTATTCACTTCAAATGTAGAGCTTTTTCTAATATTTAATGCTTGATTGACGATTGGTGGATTATAGAAAAGAAAGTGTTTTTTTCCGCGTGGAGCCCCGTTATTATTAACGAGCCTTACTTTCTCGCCAATAAGTGTTTCCCCTAGTTCCTGTGGATTGGCAATCGTAGCCGATGTCATGATAAACACTGGATTACTTCCATAATAGTTCGCTATTCTTTTCAAACGACGAATAACATTGGCAACATGGCTACCAAAAACACCACGGTACGTATGTAGTTCATCAATTATCACATACTTTAAGTTCTCAAAAAAAGATACCCATTTTGTATGATGAGGCAAAATCGCTGAATGGAGCATGTCTGGGTTGGTCATAACAACATGTCCTGCTTTTCGAACAGCTTGACGAATATTAGGCGCCGTATCACCATCATAAGTGAAGCATTTCACAGGTACCCCCATTTCTTCAATCAGCTCATTTAATTCACTTTTTTGGTCTTGGGCTAATGCTTTAGTTGGAAACAAATAAAGCGAACGGCTTTCTTCCTTTTCCAAAATTTTCTGTAGGACTGGAAGATTGTAACACAGAGTCTTTCCTGAGGCTGTTGGTGTGACCGCGACAAAATGCTCATTACGTGTTGCATATTCAAAGGCTGAATATTGATGTGTATACAATTCAGTAATTCCACGATTGATTAATGCGTGTTGAATTCTTTCATCTATTAATTTTGAAAAAGGGATTGTTTTCGCTGCTTTCCCCTCGATTTGATGCCAATATGCAATTTGGTCTTTAAATTCTTTGTCTTTTTTTAAGTTCTTGATTAATTCCTCTAATGTTTGTTTAAACAAAAGATTCACCACTTCCTGTCATTCTTTCTAACTATCAATTGACGGAGCAAAAGGATTGTTTATAATGCTTTTATTGTAGCGAATGTTTGTTTGTTTTTCTAGTCATGTTGCTAGATTTATAGAATTAGTTTAAGGTTTTTGATTTTTTTATTGTTTAAATTTTTATATACATTATGGTACGTGAAATTATTTATTCCGTTCAAAACAAAAAGCACCTATCGAAATAAAATGCTCTTTGTTTTTATATACTTAATATAGGAGATTTTCATAACTTTCCTTTAATCTTTTGGCTACATTTTCTTCTGTATAATCTTGTTTTTTTACATGGGCTGCTAATACTTTGGCAACATTAGGTAACTCCTCTTTATCAAACCAAGTTTCTGACTTCCATAAACTTGAACGTTTTATCGCTTTTGCACAATGAATAAAGCACTCTTCCACTTCCACAGCAATTGCCATTTCCGGGACTTTGTTACGGACAGCCATCATTTCCAAATAATATAAGTCTCTAATAATCGTTGCTTTCCCGTTTATTCGTAATGTTTCACCCAGTCCAGGAATTAAGACAAGCAGACCGATTCGAGGATTGGATAAAATATTCGTTAAAGAGTCCATTCGTTTATTTCCTGGTCTTTCAGGGATTAACAGTTGTTTGTTGTTTAAAACTTTTATAAAACCTGGTCCATCTCCACGTGGTGAAACATCATTTTCGCCGTGTTGATTCGAGGTAGCGATTAATACGAATGGTGATTGGTTGATAAATTGAACACAATGTTCATCTAAAGAATCAAGTACTTTATTTTGGACAAGCTCGCTAGGCTCTCCCGAAAATTCACGCAATTGCTGTGATGTAGTTATTGTATCTTTGAACACAATCTTTTTCATTTAAACTTATCCCCCCTCAAAAAAAGCTGTCTTAAAGGTCGATAACGCCTTTAAAACAGCCTTCTTGCAACTTTATGCGGCTAATTTCTTTTCAATTGAAACAATTTCTACACAAAGACAGAAGATTTCAATTGCTACTTCTAACTCATCTAAACTTGGGAATGTAGGGGCTATACGAATATTACTGTCATATGGATCTTTTCCATATGGATAGGTCGCTCCTGCACCTGTTAAGGTCACGCCTGCTTCTTTTGCTAAAGCAACCACTTCTTTCGCACAACCATCTAACGTATCTATGCTTATAAAGTAACCACCTACAGGGCTTAACCAAGTTGCAATTCCTTTACCGCCTAAAAACTTTTCAAAAAGTTCAATTGTTTTGTCAAACTTCGGTTTAATTAGTTCGGCATGTTTTTTCATATGCTCTTCTAAAGAACCTTCTTTTTCAAAAAAGCGAACATGGCGGAGCTGGTTCATTTTATCTGGACCAATCGTTTGAATACTTAATTCACTTTTAATCTTCGTGACGTTATCTGGGCTTGCAGCCATTGCTGCGACACCGGCACCTGGGAACGTTACTTTTGATGTCGAAGCAAAAAGGAAAACTCGATTCTCATTTCCTGCTTCTACACAAGCATCGTAAATATTTTTTAGCTTGTCATGAACAAGCGTTAAATGATGAATGGCATAGGCGTTATCCCAAAATATTCGAAAATCATTCGCTTTTGTTTCCATTTTCGCTAAACGGTTCACGATTTCATCCGAGAAAGTATTTCCCATTGGATTGCTATATTTAGGGACACACCATATCCCTTTAATCGTCGCGTCTTCTTTCACAAGCTCTTCTACTTTATCCATATCTGGACCATCTTCTAATAAATCGACCGTAATCATTTCGATTCCAAATAATTCACAAATCGCAAAGTGACGATCATACCCTGGACTTGGACAAATGAATTTGACTTTTTCTAATTTAGACCATGGTTTTTCACTATCCACAACCCCAAACAGCATCGCTCTAGCAATCGTATCATGCATCATCGTTAAGCTTGAATTTCCTCCGATAATAACTTCGGCTGGCGCTACACCTAAAATCGGAGCAAAAAATTCCTTTGCTTCTGCTAATCCATCAAGACCCCCGTAGTTTCTCACATCTACACCTGAGTCTGTTTTAAGTAAATCTTCTGACGTTACTAAATCAAGCATCGGTCTAGATAAGTCCACTTGTTCAGGACATGGCTTCCCACGTGACATATCTAAGGCAAGCTCTTTTTCTTTGTACGATTCATATTTCTTCTTTAATTGCTCCAATTGTTCTTCTAACTCAGATTTGTTTAATTGATTTACTTCGGTCACATCAATCTTCTCCTTCTCAAATACATTGAAATGAGTCTCCGTATCCATTTTAAAATAAAAAAGGCAAAGATGCTACAGGGAAACTGGAGATTTATAGGTTGATTTACAAAATGGGCCTTCGTTAACAAGTGCAAACCTATATTACTCATCCCCTAATGTCATTTACAGTGAGCAGGATTAGTTACTGAATAGAATAAATCGAATATGTAATGAAAAATTCGGCTTTGTGAGATTAGGTGGCATATTAATTCGTATTCGTAATGAAAAGCTTGGCCTTGTGGAATTCGAGTACTTATTAACTCAACTTTCGCAGCGTATAATGGACCCTTAACCGTTGATAGAGATTGACTTCATGGCGATACAAGACTCAAATGGACTTTACATAAACGGTTCAATCGTTGACAGTCTGAACACATCTCTTCGTATGCTGTTGAAAGAATCTGTTCACTAAAATGAAGCGCTTCGGCTGTCGCTACCAAAACCATACTCCGCGTCCTGCAGGAATAAACCGTCCAATGAGACCCCGCAAGCGTGAAACGCTGAGGAGGCTCATGAGGTTCTCGGCAAGGAGCGGAGTGTCTGTTTGGGAGCGACCGCCGAAGTGCATTGTACATTGTCTATTTTTTCTTAATGAACAGTTTATCCGTTTGGTGTGATAGTGCGTTCTCGCTTTTCAAACGTGTCAAGGGTATTTGTTTAAGAGCTTCCCTTTCGCTCTGCCAACTAGTTGAACGGATTTTCTCGATGCGAAAGTTGAGTTAATAATTGGTATTCGTAATGAAAAACCAACCTTCAAGAGATTAGCGTACGAATCACTTGAACCATTTCAAACAAAAAAACATGGCATAAAACGACCATGTTTTCAAAACTATTTATGAAACTCCACTTAATTCTTCTACTAACTCCGATAAAAGTCTTTTTACTTTTTTAACTTTTAAACGTTCGCCTTGTTGGATGTACCAATGCAACCGCCCTAATTCATTGTCAATATCGGTTTGAATGTCCATTTTTGGCCGTGCTTTTTTTGCTTTTTTCTTGATAACCTTTTTGGTTGCATCTTTAGTAGATTTCTTTAAAGCTTTTTCTACCGTAGAACTTTTTACATCAACATGGATAAGCTCCATTGAACCACTTCGTTTAATAAAGGTTAGTTTATTGTTAACTTCCTTGTTGTAAATATTTAAGATCATTTTCCCTTCATTAAAGCCCCAAAAAATTCGATAGTTATCACTCATCACTTCATAAACCATTTGATTTAGCTGCTCTTTTGACATGTGTACCGAGAAATCATTGAAGTTTGTTTCCATCGTTTACACACCCTTTACAAAAATAATTAAACTATCGTTATCACCATTATAATGTAAGCCCTTACATAATGCTATGAATTTTTCTTAATTTTCATTCTATTTTTTTATTTATTTTCTATTTTAATTAAGTGCTCTTGATGTGACAGGATTTCGCCATAAAAAGAAGCCGTATATCCTTATATTCGAATATACGACATGATTCTATCGTTTTTGATTCTTTTTTGCTTCTAATAATCGTTTCATCATATCTTGTTTAGCTACTTCTGTCGGTTTTTCTTTTGAAGATTCTTTCCTTTCATTCGTTTGTTTTGAAATATCTTCTTTTTTATCTAGTATTGGTTTTTCTTGAAGGGCCGTTTTTAATTTGCTCTCTCTTTTCGCCTTCTGATTTAATGATGACAACCTCGATTTTGAGACTGAATTTTCGGTTACTTGTCTTCTTTTCATTAGTTTAAGTCGAGGTAAACCAAAACGACGAATGACGACTTCGCTAAAAAAGATTGTTAGAGCAAGGAGAATAAACCAATGACCAACAGATTCCCGTTCTTGTTTCGGACTTTCTAACGGCCGAAATACTTGTTCTGGCCCTACTAGTACTTCCCCTCCTCCATTCAACGCAAGTTCTGCTAAAAAAGCGCCATCTGCCTCTTTTGCCTCGTATTCAGCTGAATAAGGTACGGAAAGGCTCGTTTGATAAATAGGTGTTGATTCCTCCAATTGATCCGTGAGCTGTAAATAATGAATACCTGCATTCGCTTCAAATGACAATTCATAACGGCCTGGTGCGACCATTCTAAATTGACTCTCAACATGGTGGCCAGATTCATTAACGAGTTCGGCATCAAGTAGAGAGGCTATCTCGCTCTCTGTCGTTAATTCTAGTTTTGTGGTCGAACCATGTTGTGTTTGTTTAACGTGAAAGGATTCTGTTTGAGCTGCCGGTAACATCCAAGTAACTAGTTGATTAAGAAACGTCGGCCACTCTTGCCAAGAGGACCAATTTCCAGCCCATTGCCCTTGTAAATCAGAGGTCCAAGCAATCGTCTTGCCTAATCCATATTGCCATCTTGATAACACAGGATCTCCTTTTTCACTTTCTAAGATGAGCTCGGCCCGAGGTTTATTTGTCGTTGCAATATATGCGTTCATTTCCGCTATCCCATTTGACCAAAGCGGTGTCCATTCTGAATCCCTTACAACGGTCGGATAAAATGGATGATCTTCAATGTAAGTTCTCGTCATCATAATCGTTTCTCTTGATAAAATACTCGGAATCGTACTTTCATCATAGACGGAATAAAAACGTCCAGATCCATATTCAGCGAGTTCTTCCAACAACTGATGATTCGCACCCGAACTAATGGCCACGGTCGATAGTGTAACAGACTCCTCTAGGCCACCTTCAATTAACGCTTGGTAATCGCCCCCTGAATAAGACTCTCCATCCGTTAGCAAAATGATATGCTTTCGCTGAAGTTCCTCCTCTAATAACTGAGGATAGGCAAAGTCTAAAGCTCCAAAAATTTCTGTGCCCCCACCTGGGGTGATCGAGGCAATTTGGTCAGCCACTTCTTGTACGTCCTCAATTGGACCCGTTTCAACGATTTGCCATGGCGTGTCATCAAAGGCAATTACTCCTACCGTATCTTGTTCTCTTAACAACTCAACCGATCGAGCAGCAGCTTCTTTTGCTAATTGTAGTCGGTAGCCGTCCATCGAACCAGAACGGTCAATGACAAAAATGATTCCTAACGAAGGAAGTTCTTCTTCCCCGTTTACTTCCATCTCAACAGGTAAAATATCTTCAATCGGCGTTTTAAAATAGCCACCAAGTCCAAAGCTTTGTTCCCCACCTGTCATCATAAAGCCAACACCAAATTGTTTTACTGCTGTTTCCATTAACTCCATTTTTTCTTCGGATAAAGAAACAGCGGAAACATTGGCAAAAATGACCGCTTGGTAATTTAAAAGATGATTGAGATTGGATGGGAATGATTCCACGCTCATTCTTTCGGATTGAAACCCAGTCAATGTTAATGCTTGGACAAGGTTTTCAGCTGCCCCCACTTCACCTTCTACAATTAACACCTTTGGTTCTCCAATGACTTGTGAAGTAACCATTAAATGATTATTTTCAGAAATTTGATCTCCTTCTGCATTGATTTCCACACTGAGCAAATTAAGACCTGGTTCAGAAGCAAGATAAGCGAATTGAAAGGTATTCATCCCTTCTTTTAAAGAAAGTGTCTCATCAATGATGACATCACGATTTAAACGGATTCTTACATCTCCCACTACGTCTGTAGAACTAGTCACATCAAAGGTGATATTTGCTTCTTCTCCACTATACACCTGCTGTGAAACACTCAAATCGCGGATGGCCACATCCATTTTTTCTTCTTGCTCCATTAAATAAGTATCAATGGTCACCCCTTGTTGTTTGGCGATATTCGTTACTAATGTCGCATCTCCTTTTGTTTCAAGTCCATCACTGATTAAAACAATTCGTCCACTTCGCTCAGGAAATAAACTTAAGGCTAGTTGTAACCCTGCTTCTATATTCGTTTGTCCAGCTGCTAGTTTTTCATTTAAAGTAAAAGAAGTCTGAGTATTTGGTAATCGTTCAACGACCGCTTCATTAGCAAATGAGACAATCGAAAAGGAGTCCTCTTCCTTTTTTCCATTAACCGCATCAACAATAAATCGCTCCATTTCTAGCTCTCTCTCTCCGACTGAATCAGAGCGGTCAAGAACAAAGACGGTATCAATGACCTTAGATGTTAACACAAGAGATGGATCGGCTAAAGCAAGTATAATCAACGCGAATACTAAAGAGCGAAGCCCAACAATGAGTTTCGTTTCTCCTTTTTTCTGTTCTTTTAGCGGCCATAAAAAAAAGAGGAGTACCGGAATGATGAGGAGAAATAAGAAAAAATAGATAGGTTGACTAAATTCGAAGCTCACGTCGATACACCTCCCATTCCACGAGCAACACCAAAAAAGCGATAAGCAATAACCAATGACCATATTCCTTTAAGTTCAACTGCTCAGCTCCCGTACTCCCTTGACTTTGTCCGATTTCAAAAGAAGGCTCAATAGTGGTCTGATTGTCTCGTTCTGGTAACTGGACAAATAGCTGTTGTTCCACTTCGCCATCTTGATGTTTAAGCTGATAGAGGCCTGGTTTTTTCGGTGCCTGTATAAACCTATCTTCTGAACTCCATTCATCTAAAATTCTTCCATTTTCATCGATTAATTGATAGATTCCTATTTTCGGAAAATGAATTTCTCTTCTTTCCGATGGTGAGAAATATCCTAATAAGGTCGTGTCCCCTGCTAAATAATGAATCGCTTGATACATAAAAATCGGGAAATCAGGCTTTAATGGCCAATCAGAATCATGTAAATCAAAATTAATCGAAAGAAACAGCTCGTTATCCAATACCCCTCGCTCAATTAAAGCGATCGAGTCACTATGAACAAGAGTCTCTGCCAATACTTCTTCCGTCCGCTCCCTAGCTAACGAGACAAAAACAGAAGAAAAATCAAGATAATTTAATAAGGCTTCATCTGTTTGTTGTGTTGGACGTTCTGTTAATTCTCTTTTAGTTGAAAATCGCAAAGGTCCACCTTCATTTGTTCCAATAAACAATGTCGGTTTTCCTGGCCACTCTCCATCGGTTGAATCAGTAACAATGACGGAATTCGGCTCAAATTCATGTATCGCCTCATACGAATCAGCCAAGACCACTTGCTCACTAATCTGTGGCAATAGCTGTAGTAAAAATGGGCTTAAATGACCAACGGCATAAACGGTCGGTTGTTCAGCGATTTGACTAAAGGTAACGATACGATTATCTAATTCGTAATCATCTTCATATTGAATAATCGCTTCATAAATAAAACCTGCTGGAATCGATTCCATTTCGATAAACGTTGATTGTGCTCCTGCTAATGTGACCGTTTCCGTTAATAACCATTCCCCATCCACTTTCACTTGATATTCGACTACTTTTTCATCAGCAGATTCATTATAAAGTTGCAAATAACCCTTTTGTTCACTTTCCAACATCACAAATGCCCCTATGCCAGCATTATTGCTATTTTCTTTTCCAATATTATGAACAGAAAGTGGATAATCACCTTCTATTGTTAACTCTTCCTCTTTTAAGTGATCAGAATAAATATGTACAGAAATATTTTGTTCAACAGAAAGAGCATCAACTAAGGATAAAGCATACGGAAAATTAGCTTCCTCATAACTCAGTTCACTCGATTTTAGGACCTCTTTTAGTTCATTTAAGTTAGTATCCTTTGTGACCGCTAATTCAGACGTTTGTCCAACTAAAATGAAGCTTACTTGCTGGTTGTTTTGTACTTTATCTAATAAAATTTCAATCTCCGTTTTTGCTTGCTCAAATCTCGATTGCTCTTCTTTAGCCTTAGCTGACATCGAAGCAGATGTATCTAATAAGATAATAATATGTTCTCCCTCAATTTCTTGCTCTACTTCTGAAAAGGGGCGAATTAAGGCAAAAATGAGCAATAAAATAATCAGAAATTGCAAATAAAAGAGCAGATGTTTTTGTAATTTATGCCACCATTTTGTTGCTTGCCATTCATTCATCGCTTCTCTCCAAAATAAATCCGAAGCAATCTGTTTATCTTCATATTGTTTTTTAAACATATAAATCGCCACTAATCCAGCAAGAAAAATAAGCGTTGTTAAAAACCATGGCGAAACGAATCCCACTTTCGCACCCCCTTACAAGTGAGAATGATTGATGTTATAAAATAAACCGTTCTTTTTTTAAGAACAGGAGCATTTCTTCTAACGGAGCATCCGCATTTATTTGGACAATCGAAATGCCTCGCTTAACAAATGTATTCTTTATTTGCTGAAAATGTGTATTCATCCGCTCTTGATAAGCCTGAACCGTTGATTTTCTTACCGTCACATTAACATAATCATTTGATTCACTATCGATCAATTTTTTATCGCCACGTATCGAAGGGTTGAGCTCTTCTTCAGTCGTCACTTGAACGATCATTAACGGTTGATGCGATTGAAAATGACTCACTTTTTCGATGATAAGATGACTTTCCTCATAACAATCCGTGATTAAAAAATGAACCGAAGCTCGGCTCTGACGAAATTGGATGAGTTGCTCAAAAAAAGAGCCTGTCTCATCTGCGTTGATTTGGTTTAAAAAGGAAATCATTCCTTCTGTATAACCTCCCCCTTTTTTATGAAGAAATGGTTTTTCTCTTGGTGACACTGGAATCACACTTACTCTATCACCACTCGAAAAACCGATATAGCCTAAAAGGGCGGCAAGTTGTTTCGTTCGATGCCATTTCGCCTCATCAAAACCCATCGATAAAGAGCAATCGATATAAATCGCCACTTGCATTTCTTTTTCGTCTAAATAACGTTTAATATAATGTTTATTTGTCCGAGCATAAACATTCCAATCAATTTGCCTTAAATCATCGCCAGGGTGATACATCCTATAATCAGAAAAATCAAGGGTTCGGCCAAACCCGGTTGCCCTCCGATTCCCTTGCTGCCCGGCTGATAAGCGTTTTTTCGTCGTAAATTGAATTTTTTTTAGACGAGCCTCTAATTGAGAGAAGAGAAGCGGTTTCATACTCGCCCACCTACTTCATGCAATTGAGCGATAATGTCAGCTAAAATCGAATCCGCATCATACCCATCAGCTTCCCCTTCAAATGTTAAGAAAAGGCGGTGACGTAAGACAGGAGTGCACACTTCTTTAATATCACCAATCGAAACATGGACACGTCCTTCTGTTAAGGCACGGGCTTTGGCTAATCTAATCATACTTTGCAGTCCCCGTGGCCCTGCCCCATACCTCACATATCGTTTTACCTTCTCTGATGAAAGCTCCGAATGTGGTTGTGTCGCTTGAATAAGCGTAATCGCATAATCCAACACTTCATCGGCGATCAAAATGTCCTTGACTAAATGTTGCAAGTGAAGCAATTGCTGTTCATCCATTACTTCTTTTAAGGTCATTTCGGTCTGATTCACCGTCCGAGTTATAATCAGTTTCAATTCATCCTTTGTTGGATATTCCATCTTGATTTTGCAAAGGAAACGGTCCATTTGTGCTTCAGGTAATGGATATGTCCCTTCTAATTCTACTGGATTTTGTGTTGCCAAAACAAAAAATGGTTGCGGTAAAACCTTTGTATCTCCCATGACCGTCACTGTTTTTTCAGCCATTGCTTCCAATAAAGCACTTTGTGTTTTCGGAGTCGCTCGGTTAATTTCATCCGCTAACACCATTTGCGAAAAAAGCGGACCTTGATGAAATTGAAAACGATTTTTTGGCTCCTCTGATTGGTTAATCATCATCGTTCCGGTAATATCAGATGGCATTAAATCCGGTGTAAATTGAATCCGCGAAAACGATAAGGATAACACGTCAGAAAAGGTTCGAATTAACATCGTCTTCCCAACCCCTGGTAAACCTTCCAGTAAGGCATGTCCTCCCGCTAACAACGACCAGAGCACTTGTTTTTTCGCTTTTTCTTGTCCAACAATAAAGGAAGATACCTCTTCATACACTTGATCGATTTTTTCTTTCGCTTGCTCATATAACTGGATTTTTTCTTCCATCTTTTTCCCTCTTTCTTATTTCAATTCAGAAAAATAGCTTTCAATAATGACTTCCAAATGCGTCGGGAGTGCTTGACGCTCAACACTTTGACGATAAGCAGCCTCATATTCTCCTAACACTTCTTGATATGATCGGACCTCTCCTCGCATTGTTGGAACTTGATCGCTTTCTTGAATTTCCCCTTCTCCTTCGCTGAGTTCTGAGAAATCACCTTCCGTGTTGTCGTCACTATTGATTCGTTCAGGTATCGTCAGTAGTTCTCTTGTCCCTGTCCCTTGTCCAGCACCACTACCCATTCCTAGACCTGTTCCGTTACCTGAACCACTACTTGCTCCACCAGTTCCTGCCCCTGCTCCGTTACCTGAACCACTGCCTTGCCCATTGCCAGAACCCTCACCTTCACCATTTTGATCAGAAGAATTGTTTTCAGTCCCCTCCTGATTAGATGAATCTCCATCTGTGTCTGAGCTCGATCCATTCGATTGATTCGATTGGGCTGTTTCATTTGAATTCGGTTGTGATGGATTAAAGGACAAGTTGCGATTTCCCCCAAGACCCGCTTGAGACATCGATTGATGATGGGAGAGAGCAAGTTCTTGTAAATTTTGCTGTAGCTCTACCAACTGCTCCAAGCTCTCGATGTTTTCTAACCATTCGTTTAATTGCTCTTCTAGACTGGCAAGGAATTTTTCCTTTTCTTCCTCTGTCATTGCCTCAAAATCGACAGGTTCATTTTGAAAAGCTTGCTGCAATTCATCAATCGCAGCCGTTAACCCTTCGTCAACTAATTGCTGCAACTGTTCTTTTAAAGAAGAGGAGTCTTTCTGTTCTAACGTTTCTTTAATTGCTTGTAAATCATCAGATTCCAGTCCATCTAAAGTTTGTTTTTCCTCCATGGCAAGCTGTTGCTTTAGCTCTTCTATCTTTTGTTCCGCATTCAAAATTTCGTCAAGCATTTCATCTGTTGTTGCTTGCTCTTTCATCTTTTCTTTTAACTGTTCAATTATTTCTTCATCAACATTTTCAGCCAAGTCATGCAGCTGCTCTTCCGTTTCATCATTGATCTTTTTTTCCGTTTCTTTTTCTTTTGCTAGTAACATCGATTGACTTGGGATTAAAAAGGAAAAAGTCATCAGCACAATAGCAAGGAAGCCAACTAATGTTTTTTTCCCATTGATTTGGAGCTTGGTCGTACTCCATACCTTTTCGTTTTTTTCCTTCATCCGTTTAATTGTATCTTGGCGCTGCCAACTTGTGATTGGACGAATGTCATCCAAAAATGAATAAGCAGTCGTCGCTCGTTCTTCTCCAACCTGCTCATCAAATCGGTGGATGGCGTCTTTTCTTTTCGGCTTTGTTCGGATGAACCAGACAAAACATAGAAGTGTCATCATTCCAAATAAACTAACGTAGTAATACTGGATAAAAGGGATCACAATAAAACGTGAAAGAACCGTTACACATAAACCCGCCATTAAAGTATAAAATACAGTCAATCCAATAAAGTGATAAAAATGGAGACGAAACAATCGCCTCACCAATGGCTGTAATAATTTTAAAAATTGTTCCTTTTCATTCATCGTTTTTGCCCCCTTTTATCCACGATTCTTTTATTGTTCATGTTTACTTTCAGGAAAAGGTTTTGTTTTCATTTTAGGTCTTAATTTCTTAATAGCCACAAGGATCGTGGCAAAAAATAACAGACCATAAAAAATAAAAAAGACGATCCACGGTGAAAAGCTCAATCCAGCAATTCGTTGAAGTTCTGGAAGCACACTCGGTTCTAATATATGAAAAAACATAATCGGAATATTAATCGAGGCGATTAAAAACGGCCATGGATAACTTTGATTAACATTCGTATAATAATAACTAAAATCGACTAAGATCACGGCCAAAACAGCTAAGCCTCCCGTTAAGAAAAACGCTAAACTATAAGCCGTGACAATCGAAATAATCGTCTTTCTTAAAAGGGTAGAAGCTAAAACCCCAATCGCCCCAATCACAAACATCGTAAAAATATACATTAAAAAGCTAAGCACGACTTTATTTGGTGAAATCCCCCCATATAAAAAGACAATCATATATAAAGGTAAACTAGAACAAACGATAACGAGCAAAAAAGCAATCGATGAAAATAATTTACTTAAAATAATCGAGGCCGACGTTTGATCAGTCGTTAATAAAATCGGCAGCGTTTGCCTTTCACGCTCACTGCTAATCACTCCAGCTGTTAAACCAGGCGTGATAAAGATAATTAAGGCAAGCTGAAACATACTTAAAAAGGTAAACATTAATTGGCTCTCATACGGCCTAAATGTTCCGTACATATCATTACTTAACTGAATGCCGATAAAACCTAATGATAATAACGCTAAAATTCCTAAATATGCAGCTAGACCGATATAGCTTTTAATAGAGCGGAAGCGCAGTTTTATTTCCTTATTTAAGACAGGGTTTATGAGTAAAGATTTCAATAGTCCTCCACTCCTTTCGTAATCTCCATAAAGACATCTTCTATATTCGATTCAACATGTTTAAAACTAACAAGTGATAAATGATGGGCTACGGCTTTTCTTAACAATTCAATTTGATTATCTTCCGTCCCCGTAAAAAGAAATTCAAGTTTACCGTCTTTGACAACGAGTTCACTAACAAAGGCTTGATCTTCAAAAAAACGTCTCGCCTCATCAATAGCATCAGCAATTTGAACTTGAATAAGCCTTTTTGCTTGGAGTTGCTTTTCGATTTCTGCTACAGTTCCACGTGCTTTTAATGAGCCTTGGTCGATAACACCAATTTCATCACACATCTCTGCTAGCTCAGGCAAAATATGAGAAGAAATAATGATCGTTTTGCCCATTGTCTTTAACTCTTTTAAGATTCCTCGCATCTCAATTCTAGCTCTTGGATCCAATCCTGATGCTGGTTCATCCAAAATTAATACTTTAGGATCATGGATTAAAGAACGAGCTAAACAAAGTCTTTGCTTCATGCCACGTGACAAAATATCGACATAAGAGTCTGCTTTATGACTTAAATTGACAAGCTCAAGTAATTGCGGAATTAATTCTTTTCTTTCTCTTGCTGAAATCCCATAACTCGCTCCATAAAAGTCTAAATATTCTTCCGCTCGAAATTGATCGTACACACCAAAAAAGTCTGGCATGTAGCCAATTTTTCTCCGAACTTGACTAGGTTCCTTACAAACATCAACCCCATCAATATAAGCAGTCCCGTAAGTTGGAGCCATTAACGTCGCTAAAATTTGAAAGGTCGTCGATTTTCCTGCCCCATTTTGTCCAACAAAACCAAAAACGGTCCCTTCTCCAATCGAGAGGTTTAAATCATCCAATGCCGTAAATGTCCCGTATTTTTTCGTTAAATGGATCGTTTCAATCATTCTTCAAACACTCCCTTTAATTGGATAGTAGGAAGGGAGACGTCATGCGGCATATCCGCTTTTGTTATCCTAAATAACAAATGTCCATTTCCATTAATATATCGCTCAGGATTATCAAATTCTGTGCCATTTTCTAATGATTCGTAATCTCCACTTTCTTCATTCCATATTTCATAACTCACTTGATTTTTTACCGTAATTTTTAAATCTGTGTACTGAACATTCTCATTAAATATTTCATGTGGTAATTGATAATCAACCATAATCGTGCCGGCATCCGCATAAAAGAAGTTCTCTCCTTCTTCTAATGGGTAAGTATCTAAATAACTATATCCACTTTCCATATAAACATCTGGTCTAATCTCATTTAGTTCAATATCAAAGCTTTCGCTCATTTCTCTCTCAATATGTGCTGACTGAACGAGCAGATGATACGAAGACTTTTTAGACGGTTTCCCTTTAATTTCTACATCAAAAATGGAGTCATTAGTTATCGCGATGAAGGCCGGTAACCCTTGATCAAAAAGGCCATTTTCTGAAGCGGCTTTCATTAAAGAGTCTTTACGGTACGAGTCCAAGTCATCATCAACATTTGTTTGATGATAATAATTGCTCGTAGGCGTTGCAAAAATTTGATTTTTTGCTTCAAAGGAAACTTCAATTGTTTCACCGATCGCTACTGGACCAAGTGATACTTCCGTATTTCCTGTTTTGAAAAATAATTCTTCAATCTGGTAACCGGTATCATTCTTAATCGTACCTGACACTTCTTTATCAACAACAACTAAATCATGAGTAAGGGCCATCTGGGCATCTTTTTCAATCGGCCCGGTCACATTACGGACGGCCCAATATTCGACATCCTCAAATAAAACATCCAACTGACCGGCATTTTTATATAGAACATCCTGACCAGCTTGTTCATAGCCTCCTCTATAAGAATATTGATTCGTTGAATATGGAAATCCTGCAAATGTTTCCTCATTGATCGATAACATATAATCACCACTATTATTGCTAAATAAAGCAAAACTAGCAAAACCATATGCTTGTTTGTTCGGCTGCAATTTCATGACCGAAAATTCATTCAGTTGCGGTTGTCCAATTCGATCTTTGGCCCCAAAGCCAAACAAACCTATAGCAATTACAATCGATAAGGAAGGCAAAATCCACCATGCATATTCTCTTTTATCAAGCTTTTTCAAAAAAATAAAAAGAAGTGGAAAAATCAACAGAACGTATCCAAAAAAGACGGCAACAAGAATCCCAAATGGAATCGTTGAATTGGCAAAGATATTATTCACTTCGGTCATCGTGTAATTAAGCTTGTCATAAATCGATGAATTATATTGATGATTTCTTTGCACAAGAGCTTGATTGAATAAGCTTTTCCAAACGTCTGTATTCCCTTCCCAATTAATAAAAGCACTTTCGCTTGGTGAAAAGGCGAGTTGAATAATCTCCCCACTGCCATAACGTTTTTGAACAGCGACTGGATAGTTTTCGGCTGACGTGTAATTTACTTGACCACCCTCTTCTACTTCACCAATATATAAAGCAACATTTTCTTCAGGGTAAGATTCTTCTTCGTTAAATTGCTTAAATAAAGAAGCATCTGCACGAACGGTTGAAATCATAGCCCCCATCGGTAAGGCGTCTTTTAATAATCCACTCTTTTGCACGATCGCTGGATCTCCTCCAACAATTAGCTGTCCGCCAAACTGAATCCACGATTCAATTGCCTGTTGCTGACGGTCGGTTAAATCGGCTAATGAAAATTGATCAAGAAGCAAATAATCAAGCATCGTTAAACCGATATAATCTTCTGGTATCATTTTAGGGTCGACATTTACAAATTGTGGTTTTGTAACACTTGGTGAGACTGTCATTGACTTTAATGAATTTAATGAATCTGGGTCATTAGACAAAATCCCCATAACCGTAGCGTCATCAGTTAACTGTTGACCTGTAATCGTTTTTTTACCTGTTATTTTAATTTCCTTGCCTTTTGACCAACCCGACTCATAAAAAGATATATCACTTGGCTGATTTTGTCCGTAATAATAACTAGAATCATAACCAGGAATCGTGACTAATAAAGTCCGGGTTTCACCTGCTGGAATGTCTAATGGAAAAATAAGGTTTCCATATGTATTGTATGTAGGTGAAGTACGAATAACAAGTTCACCTGAAAGATCCTCTCCTTGATTTGTGAGTGTTAATTCAAGCGGGAACCCCCCTCCTCTTGAGATTTTCCCTTCAAAACCAACATTTGTTTCAATATGTAATGATTCTTCTCCTTCTGCATTCGCAAATGTTATCGGAATAAATAAAACGACTAAAAAAATAAAACTAAAATCCAGATTGCTAGTTTTGGTTTCCTATCCACAAATACATCTCCTCTCTTGAATATAAAGCGAAGTCCGTTTGCTTAGAAGTGAGAACACTAAGGAACAACGCTAAGTTCGCGACGTCCTCTCGCAACGCCTTGTACCCACGTCCTGTGGGCAGGGCTGACTAAAAAGTCGCTTTTTGACTTTATAGGCAGACCGATTTTTCTCGAACTTCTAACGGACGTAGCTAGATTGAATATAAAGCGAAGCCTGTTCGGTCAGAAGTGAGAAAAAATTAGGGGCGGCTTCTGAAGACGCTTTTTGTCTTCATAAGACGAACCGATTTTTCTCGAGCTTCTAACAGGTGTAGCTAGAATATTCGTTTAATCAAACAGCTATTTCACCTCAACAAATATACCATAATTTCCATTATTATGAATCTATATTTGTTCATTTATTTGCTATCTATTTATTAGACGACACAAAGCCAAAAAACACTTCACTTTTTTTGAAATTATTTGTAAAAAAAATTAAATTGGTGATTTCAACTGAATGTTTCCTATCTGAAAAAGGAATAAAACGACCAAAGGTTAAGGTCGTTTTCACTTTCAACAAATTTTATATCATTAAAAAAGTAGTTTAATAACTATGTATTTCTAATTATCAGTATTAATTCTCCCCATTAAGATAGTATTGTAATAACCATTTGTAAGTTGTTTATCTTCTTTCAAGACACCTTCAATTTTGAAGCCTAAACTTTTATATAGCTTAATTGCTTTTTGATTAGTTTCAAGAACTTGAAGAGATATTTTCCTTATTCCACTAGAATCCGCCCAATTTATCATTTCTGTTAAAAGATTTTTCCCAATAGAATATCCCCAGAACTCCTTTAAAACGGCCACTCCAAATTCAATTCTATGAGAGGTTCTTTTTAAATTATTTCCTTTCGCTCTAATAAATCCAACAATCTTATCATCAACATCAGCAACTAAAAATAGACTATTGCTATCATTTGTTTCAGTTAAGATAATATTAATAAAATCTTCACCACTTTCTCTATCAAAGTTTTCGGTTTCCCTATCAACTATAACTCTTAATTCCGATAAATGTTTTCCATCCGTTTCAACAGCAGCTCTAATTTTAAAGTTTAAATCTTTGCAAGAAAACGATTTTGGTTTAAATGTCATGCTCTAACCTCCTATCTGTCATAACAAAAGGCCTCTGAAAACTTCAAAGGCCTTTTGTCCATAGCTTAAACATTGATTAATTAAACGCTTCTAATACTTGTTTCACTTTTTCGGCTACATAACGACTGCCGCCTTTATTTTCTACATTTTCAATCATCATTAGCGATAAGACTTCTGGTTCTCCGTCATTAAGAGCGATAAACCAACCTGTTTCTGGACCTTCTTCTTCTTGGCTTGATTTATGTTCGGCTGTTCCTGTTTTACCAGCTAAATTCATCGTTGAAATATTAGCTACATGACCAGTCGCATGTTGATTTTGAACAGCGTCGAAAATCGTTTGCTTGACCGTGTTCGCCGTTTCAGTAGAAATGACTTGCTCCTTCCAGAAAGAGCCCGTTTGCTCACTTGCCACTAATGTCGGCTGTATCATCGAACCTTCATGAAGAAAAGTAGTAAACATGACAGCTAAATGTAATGGATTCACGAGTAATTCTCCTTGCCCATACCCCGTATCTGCTAAAAGGGCATCGCGATTTAAACCATTCTCATTTGCGTAAGTAGAAGTTGCTAAATTCGTACTAAAATCTAGCTTTTCTCCGAATCCAAATGCTTCGAGCCCTGATGCAATATCCGCCTCTCCTGTTTCTAAGGCGAGTTTGGCAAAATAAATGTTATCAGAATAAACCATTGCTTCTCTTAAATTAAGAGAGGTTAAAGGAATACCAGAAACACGGGTGATAAAATGATTGCCCCAAGAATCATCTTTTTGCCAGCGATCATTTTCAGGTACATCAATTTTTGCGTTCGGATCCCAACCATTTTCTAAGGCAATTGCTGCAGTAATCGGTTTTATCGTAGAACCTGGTGTAAAGCTTTGATTAAACTTCGCTATAAATGGTTTACCGGGGTGATTATTCAGTTCGTTAAATTGCTCAGTTGAAATCCCCACAATAAAATCATTCGGATTATAAGTCGGCATACTCACTAAAGCTAATACTTCACCTGTGACCGGATTCATCGTCACATTTGTTCCATGTTCATCTTTTAATTGATCATAGGCCATTTTTTGAATATCCGCATCAATCGATAAGGTCATTTGTTCCCCGTCAACCGCCTCTTTTTCCACCAGTACATCCTTTTCTGTACCATCCTCAGCGACGATGGAAATCTTTCCACCTAATTGCCCTCGTAGCTCACTCTCAAATAAAGCTTCCAAACCCGCTCTTCCAATTTTTGAGCTCTCCGTATAGCCTTCTTCCTTTAATTCTTCGAGTTGGTCAGCCTGAATATTCCCGAGATAACCTGTTAAATGGGCAGCGGCTGCACCTAGTGGATATTGACGACCAGGAATGGTCTGAAAGGTTAAGCCTTCCGTACTCGTCTCTTGCAACATGTCCATTAACTCTTCATTTCCATCATAAACTAATTCGACAATTGGAACTAAGTGATCAGGCTGTACCCATGATTGATTAAGCTTTTCTTCAATAAATTCTTCGCTTAAATCAAGCAGTTCTGCTGCCTTTTTTATCATTTCTTCTTCTTTTCCTTCCATTCGCCCAAGGACCATTGCCACTTGAAGAAGCTTTCCATTAACCGCTAACTCTTTACCATTTCGGTCATAAATTTCTCCACGGATAGGGTTGATCGGCGTATATTGAACTCCATCACCATAATCCATTTGTGGCAATAACAATCCGGGAGTCCAATCTATTTTCCACTCTTGCCCCTCTTCCATTTCAACTAATTCAAATTTAACTCTGCCTTCATTCGTTAACAGTCCAATATTTGTTTCTACTTCTAATGAATAAAGATAATATTGTTCCCCTTCTGGAGCCTCTTCCTCCTCAGGCACCTCCTCTTTTTCCAATGAAAGCATTCGATTTAATGCCTGAATCGTTTCGTCTGTCTCTTCATACCAGCTAATAAAATCCTCTTTAGAAATTTGCGTATGTACACCTTCTGTTAACATTGGATAAATAGCCTCATAATTTCGACTCTCGTAATCTTCCAAAAATTGTTCTGCTAACACGTCAGGATTAGGTGTGTCATTACTGCAGCCAACCAATCCGATCGAAATAATCATTAAAACAAAGAGCCTACATATTTTTATTTGCACTATCATCTTCCCCTTCATTATATTTAGTTATATTTTACCATATGCTTTTTGAGATAGTTAGAAGATTTCATCTTTTTTGTTTCTATATTAATGATCAACTTGAAAAAAAGAGGCTATCAAAAGATCATTTAATGACCTTTTGACACCTCCTATTGTTTCAATTTAACTTCATTTTCACTTTATGCTTTGATTTAGTTTAGACTAATTTTTGATACCACTCTTTTGCTGCTTCTACTTCTTCGCGAGTGAGCTGGTGTCCAGCGTTCGTCCAAAATGCTTCCAAATGAGCCCCTGCTTTTTCTAAATCTGAAATTAATTGTTGAGTATTTTCTGCTGGAATTATCGGATCGTTTTTTCCTGCCCCAACAAATACTTCGGTTCCTTTTAGTGAAGGTAACTCGATATTTTTTAATGGGACCATCGCGTGAAATAAAATCGCTCCTTTAAACGCATCATTATAATGATACATTAGACTTGCGGCAATATTGGCTCCATTTGAATAACCAATGGCGATCACATTTTCACGGTCAAATTCATAATCATCTGCCGCTTGCGTGAGATAATCGTTTAATTCCTTCGTGCGAAATTTTAAATCCTCTTCATCAAAGACCCCTTCTGCTAATCGTTTAAAAAAGCGCGGCATGCCATTTTCTAACACGTTTCCACGTATCCCTAAAACACTCGCTTCTTGGTCAATCATTTCGGCAATAGGTAATAAATCATGTTCATTCCCACCCGTTCCATGTAACAAGACAAGTGTCGGTTTATCTGGATTTCCTTTTTTAAAAATATGATTCATTTTTGTCTCCTCCTTTTCCAATTTTTATTGCTTTGTATTTAATGGCACTAGTTTAGCTTCGATTTCTTTTCGTTTGTCTTCAAAATATGGTGGCAAGGCTAAATTTTCTCCTAAAGTTTCAAAAGATTCGTCCCCTTCAAAACCTGGTCCATCTGTAGCTAGTTCAAATAAAATCCCATTTGGTTCTCTAAAATATAAGGACCGGAAATAATAACGTTCAACCGTTCCTGAGTTAGGAAGACGAACACCAGAAATAAAGTTAGCCCATTTTTCTAGTTCCTCTTGATTTTCAACACGGAAGGCTACATGATGAACACTGCCTCTTCCAGGCCTTTCACGTGGAAGATCCGTTCTTTCTTCCAAATAAATTTCTGCTCCCGTACCACCTTCACCCGTTTCAAATACTTGAATATTTGCCTGCCCTTCGACAAAAGGAGCAATTTCGCCAACTAACTTAAAGCCAAGGACTTCTTTTAAAACAGCTGCTGTTGTCTCTTTTTTGGGGACGGTCAACGTTACCGGTCCTAATCCATAAATCGCATATTCGACTGGAACTGGACTTTTATCCCAAGCCTTCCCACCAGCGACCCCTTGATTATGTTCATCTGATATGAGCATTAATCGTTGTCCTTCAAAATCCCAAAATTTAAGTGTTTTTCGTTTGTTCACTTCTGTAATCGGCTCAAACTTTACTTGAAATTGTTCAAATCTTTCTTGCCAAAAATTTAATGCTTGATCATTTGGTACCCTTAAACTCGTTAATGTAATCGCATTGTTGCCATAATAAGTTTTGCCCGCATGGGGAATCTCAAAAAAGGTTAAATCCGTTCCAGGATTTCCTCGTTCGTCCGCATAAAATAAGTGATAAACCGATGTATCATCCTGATTGACCGTTTTTTTCACGAGTCGCATTCCTAATACTTCCGTATAAAAGCGGTAGTTTTCCTTGGCATTCGCTGTTAGAGAAGAAACATGGTGAGTTCCGATTAAACTTTTTCTTTCCATTATCAATCACTCCTGTTTAGTTGGTTTTTTTCCACCTTTTTTAATAATTCCAATAAAGTTTTCTGTTCTTCCTTTGTTAAAGAGGAAAAGATTTGAGCTTGCTTTTCTTCTTGCTTCGGGACGACCTCTTCATATAATCGTTCCCCTTTATCCGTTAATTGAATATACTTTGTACGCCATTCTTGTTTTCTGCTAACAAAACCTGCATTTTCTAAAATTCGGAGCGAGTGAGTAATGTTCCCTTTTGTTACAAATAACTTTTCGGCCAAATCTTTTTGAGCAATTGGCTGATGGACTCCGATTTGAGCTAATAAATCAAGTTGAGACACCGTTAAGTTCCATTGCGATAAATACTTGGACGACATTCGGTTGCTTTTATTATAAATACGAGCTAAACGAAACCATAATAAAAGTGGTAATCTTTGCTTTCGAAACACGATTTCATCACCTCCACTACAATCAGTTTAATACTAAACTAATAATTTGTAAATGATTTTCACTTACTTTTTTTATTAAATAAAAAATTGTTCATAAAAAGGATGTTTTAAATAAAGGAAAGGTGGTTAAAGAAGAATAAGCACGATCATAAATAACTAAAAGGAGCTGGGCCCTTATGTTAATAGAAGCTGGTAAATTGAAAAAGTATTCCATGAAAGCACTAGATGATGAATTAGGATCCATTGATGATTTTATTTTCGAAAGTGATACATTTAAAATTCGTTATGTCGTTGCTGATACAAGAAAATGGTTTATCGGAGGGCAAGTGCTACTGAGAATGGCAGCATTTGAAGAGCTTGACTTTATTGAGAAAACGCTAACGGTTAATTTGACGAAGGAGCAAATTAAAAACAGCCCAAAACCTGAAGATCATGAACCATTTTCTCGCTCGTTTGAAAAAAGGTTAAATGACCACTATGGCTGGGATCATTATTGGCTTCATGCACCAGGAGCCATACCTACAGGAACCGGACCTTCCTTTGTTGGACGCACTGCTTACACCCCGGCTACACCTCCTATGAGAGAACTCGATAAAACAAGCATAGGTGCAGATGAGAACGAAACAACATCAACAACTGAAGAACCTACTTTACAAAGTTTTGATCATTTAAATAAATTTCATATCCATGCAAAAAATGGACAGGTCGGTCAATTAGTAGATTGTATTATGAACTATGACACATCAGAAATACGATACTTTATCGTTAATGTAGGTGGGTTTCTATCTAAGGATCTAGTCGTTGTTTCCGTTGATATGTTAAAGGAAATCTCCCATCTTGACCGCACGATAACGGTTTCCATTGAGAAAGAATTAATTGAAAATGGACCTAATTACAATGCCGACCAACCGTTTACACGTGAGCATGAAGAACAAATTTACAGACACTACGACATAACCCCTTATTGGGAAATGTCTTCATCTACAAAGTAAAAGTTAAAAAGATAAGAGGCTTGGACAAAACCCACCTTTGATATGAAAAGCCGGTGACATTTTACTCGTTTAAAATGTCACCGGCTTTCATTATATGTATTGGAACAGAAGTGGATGGCGTCCTTCTCTTTACAGCTTGCACCAAGTCTAACTATCTCTTAATTTCTCTTTTTACTAAATTATCAAATTTTTAATAAGATTGCTAAAACATTTACTTTATTTTTTTGAGAAATTTAAACGTCAAAAAAGTTAAATTATAGTACAATGGTTCACATGTCATTTTCAGACATTATCTTAAAATAATTTATATTAGTCTGAAAATATTATCTATTATGAGGAGTGTTTTTATTACGATGGACAACCAAGAGAAAAAATCGCTGTTTAACCGATTTTTGACCTTTGTAGAAGTGGTCGGAAATAAGCTTCCCCACCCTATAACATTATTTGCCATTATGGCACTTATAGTCGTCGGTCTTTCTGCTGTTTTATCTAGCTTAAATGTCTCAGTGGATAATCCAGCTGAACCAGGAGAAATTTTAGAAGTTAAAAACTTACTTTCTGCTGATGGTATCAACTATATGGTTAGTGAAATGGTCAATAACTTCATTAACTTTGCTCCGTTAGGTATTGTACTTGCAACGATGCTCGGAATTGGAATTGCTGAAAGAAGTGGGCTTATTAGCGCCGCATTAAGAGGACTCGTAACCTCTGTTCCAAAACGTTTAATTACAGCTGCTCTTGTTTTTGCTGGGATCATGTCGAGTTTAGCTGCTGATGCAGGTTACATCGTGTTACCACCACTAGGAGCTTTATTATTTATTGCGATTGGACGACATCCACTTGCTGGTATGGCCGCTGCCTTTGCCGGAGTATCAGGTGGTTTTGCAGCCAACTTATTTATTACCGCCACTGATCCAATGCTTGGAGAATTAACGCGTCAAGCAGCCGCTACATATGACCCTGCTTATGCTGCAGATATAAACATTGCGATGAACTGGTATTTCCTTATTGTTTCTGTTTTTGTTATCACTGCTGCTGGAACATATGTAACCGAAAAAATTGTTGAACCTCGCTTAGGAAAATACAAAGCAAACAAAGACCAAGAAGCCGAGGAAAACATTCAATATTTATCAAAACCTGAAAAACGCGCCTTAACATGGTCTGGACTTGCCATGCTGTTAACAGTTGGGGTTCTTTCTCTGTTAGTCGTTCCTGAATGGGGACCAATGCGTGGAGATGGTGATAATCCGATCGTTCAATCACCATTTATGAACTCTCTCGGAATCCTTATTTTATTCGTCTTCTTAATTCCAGGTTTAGTTTATGGGATTTTAATGAAAAACATCAAAAGCGATAAAGATGTGGCAAGCCAACTTTCCGATACAATGGCTTCCATGGGAATGTTTATCGTTTTAGCATTTACAGCTGGTCAATTCGTTGCCTTTTTTAATGAAACAAATATGGGCATCGTTCTTGGAGTTTATGGAGCAGAGTTTCTTGATAGTGTCAATTTAACAGGCATTCCACTGCTACTAGGCTTTATGGCTATTACAATGCTCATTAATTTATTTGTTGGAAGTGCTTCTGCAAAATGGGCAATCATGGCACCTGTTTTTATTCCAATTATGATGGGTTTAGGGTATTCTCCTGAATTCACTCAGCTTACTTACCGAGTAGCTGATTCAACTACAAATGTCATTTCACCATTAATGCCATATTTTGCGATTATAATCGCTTTCGCTCAAAAGTATGATAAAAAAATGGGAATTGGAACATTAATTTCTGTTATGCTTCCATACGCGATTGTCTTTACCGTCATCTGGACGGCGATGTTATTTATCTGGATGGCACTTGGGATTAATATTGGACCAGCTTCCCCGATTTATTATCCTTAATAAATAAAAAGCATTCACAGCCGTGAGTGCTTTTTATTTTATCCGATTATTTTTATAAAGAAATATGGTACATGAAATTATTTTGAATGCTATTAAAAAACACGACCTCGAATGAGATCGTGTAGAAGTTAATTATAATTTAACAACGTTAGCTGCTTGTGGTCCACGATCGCCTTCAACGATTTCGAACTCAACTGCTTGGCCTTCGTCTAAAGATTTGAAACCTTCACCAGTAATTGCACTAAAGTGAACAAATACATCGTTTCCGCCTTCTACTTCGATAAAACCGAAACCTTTTTCAGCGTTAAACCATTTTACTTTACCTGTTTGCATGCAAAAAACTCCATTCTGTTTGTTTACTTAATATGTTCATCGTCTTTACAATCTGGGTAAATCAGCATTTCACATATTATAACGAAAAAAGACGTTTCTTTTCTCCTTATAAAATGTGAACAATATTCAAAAAATGTTTAATTGATATAGCCATATTAGCATATTGAAGCATGAAATGCAAATCTTTTTCCATTAGAAGTCATGGCTGGAGTAGGCTATTCTCCAGCCATGTTTAAATTAATTTTTACTATAATAGTCATTAATCATCTCTAAAATCGTCGGTTCCTCTTGTTCATTTTTTGGTTTCTCTGCATTATGATTCATGATAAAACCTCCTATTTTTTATTTATTCTATTTATTTGCTTAATTTCATTATACACAGTTGTATTATAAAAGTGAAGTGTTTTTTAAAACTGTTTTAATACAGTTTTCGAAACAAATAAAAAACACCTGTAATAACAGGCATTTCAAGCTTTTTATTTTTTCATTTTCGCTTCAATTATTTGCAGCATTTCATCTGCTTCTTTTCCAGACCTAGCTTCAATTCCTTCTATTATTCGATTCCCCCATAATAGTGAAAAGGCAAATAAACAAAAAAAGAGAGCAATTAAAACAAGAAAAAAAGCAATCATGGCACTTCCTCCTTATATCATCACTTTTAACAATTTATGAGTATCTATGAAGAAAGATGCATAAGTTCTGTTTCTTTAATTCATACTATACTTATCTATTGTTATAAGGAGGATTTATCTTGAAAAAATGCTTCACTTTTCTACTTATCGCCTTCTTGCTCCCTTTAGCCGCTTGTCAAGTCGATTCTGAATCACAAATGATCGAAGATTCTCAAAAGAATGAACGCCCATTAGGTTTTCAAGGTGTAGCTAGCGATAAAGATCAAAACCGACGTAAGGGCTTAGCGGATGAGCAAATGATTTTTTACGCTGACAAATCAGGTCAATATTTAAGTAATGTCATTTCCTATCTTGAAAATCATGCATTCTTTTTTGAAAACCCTAACAATGAAACAGATGCCCTCCAATCGTTTCAACAAGCATTAGCTGAAATTAGAAGCCAAACCGTAGAATTAATCAATACAGAGCGACCTAAAGCGTTTAATGGTTTTCACGAAATTCACTTAAGTCTACTCGTTGAATTAGACGTATTAGACCGCATTTTGATGGACATGCGTGCCCCAATCGATACGAAACAGTATCATTCTGCTCGGGTGCATTATGAAAACGCAATTATCAATTATAAATCATTAGAACGTGAATGGTTTTCAGTCACTGAAGAATTTGGTATTTATTAATGAAAAAATAAAGGACCAGCACAGATAATTTATGATTGAAATCATCGGCTGGTCCTCTTTATTTATCTGAATAGTTCCTGCATTTCGGCAACCATTCCTTTAAAAGAACGAAATGGCCAGCCAGCTTGTTCCCCGTTTTCAAATGCTTCCATCCGATTAATAATCGAACGTTTTGACGTAATAAACACTTCCTTATCTATTGAATCAACTTGAATTTCCTCACGAACACTACGGGTTAACTTATCATTATTCGCTTCACTTGATTCAATTCCAATTAACATTTGCTCGTCTGTTTCAATAATATGCACATCTTCCACTGTTTCTAACGATAAAATAGACGATTTTAACTGTTCTGTTGCATCTAGTCCCATTTGCTGTATTCCCATGCCTCGTTTTCTCTCTAATAAATAGCTTTGATCAGGTGGATACAATTTCTTTATGAGACCTGGACGATTATTCATCAGTCCATTCCAATTGGTCCCTTTTTCCGTTATTCCTATATTACGTTTATACCCTAATGATCCTGTTTGATAAGGCGGCTTGCCCTTTGTTAAACCTAAAACAGTATTATCAGGAACAAGCATATCTGTAATCGGACCTTCATGACTTCTCATTTCATTAGTGCCCACTCCGCTAAACGTTAGATCGGGGTCGCTTTTAGCCCCAAGCGGTCGTTGCTGCTCCAACACACAACCTGTTAGCACAACGAACAATATCATTGACATCATCAAGATGGTTGTTCTCAATTTATCCCTCCTCTCTACCTATATTTTGCTCCAATTATCTACAAAACACTGAGGTAAATTAAGGCTATAATAGGGCTAATCATTGTCGAAACACTTCTATTTTTAGCAGTTAATGACTTTTTTTTTAGAAAGTCTTTCTTTTCATTTTTTAT
>NZ_ALPT02000031.1 GCF_000292245.2 Alkalihalobacillus alcalophilus ATCC 27647 = CGMCC 1.3604
AACCTGGGATAGGTAATGAAAATGAAGTTTTGCAGGGATTAGGGTTCGAAAAACCTGGGATAGGTAATGAAAATGAAGTTTTGCAGGGATTAGGGTTCGAAAAACCTGGGATAGGTAATGAAAATGAAGTTTTGCAGGGATTAGGGTTCGAAAAACCTGGGATAGGTAATGAAAATTAGATTTTGCAATGATTACAGTGCGAAAAACCTGGGATAGGTAATGAAAATTAGATTTAGCAATGATTACGGTGTGAATCACTCGGGATAGGTAATGAAAAATAAATTTAGCAATGATTACGGTGTGAATCACTCGGGATAGGTAATGAAAAATAAATTTAGCAATGATTACGGTGTGAATCACTCGGAATAAGTAATGAAAAACAAATTTAGCAATGATTACAGTGCGAATCACTCGGGATAGGTAATGAAAATTAAATTTTGCAATGATTACAGTGTGAATAACCGGTGATAAGTAATGAAACTTGCTTTTTGTCAGGATTACGGTCCGAAAAGCGGCTGTGTTAAGTAATGAAATATGCAGTTTACCAAGATTAGGATAGCCTCCATCAAGAGAGTGTACCGCTTTTGAAAGACGCACAAAAAAAGATGAGAGGTTCTAGCCCCTCATCTTCAACCGATTAAACTAAACGTTTTCTAATTTGTGAGCTGACGATGTCGATGATTGTAACAACAACGATAATCACAAGTAAAATTAATCCTACTTCGGACCAGTTTCGGTTTGTGGTCGCAATCGTAATTAATGTACCGATACCACCTGCACCGATAATACCTAGAATCGTAGAAGCACGAATATCTATTTCAAAACGGTATAGAGCATAAGATAAAAATTCTGGGATAATTTGTGGAATGATCCCGTAAAAGAGAACTTGAAGTTTGTTTGCTCCATTTGCCTCAAGGGCCTCAACGACGTTCATATCAATGGATTCAATTACTTCACAATATAATTTTCCGAGCATTCCAATCGACCCAATCGCAATCGCTAGCACACCAGCAAAAGGGCGTGGACCAACGGCAGCAACGAACATTAACGCTAAAATCAGTTCGGGGAAGGCACGAATTCCATTTAACACCCACTTGGATGCGGTATTTAAAAACTTATTTTTAACCATATTACTTGCAGCAAAGAAGCCGAATGGAACGGCAAGAATCGCTGCCATTAAAGTACCAGTATAGGCCATTTGAATCGTTTCCCACATTAATCCCATGACTTTTCCAAAGGCACTCCAATCAGGAGAGAAAAGCTGTGGAATGACTCTAAAAATATTATCAATCGTTCTTTGACTAAAGACACGTTCCCAACGAATATCGATACTAGTAAATGTCCATACATAAAGGAGGAGCAGTAAAAGTCCGATAAAATAAGGGCGAATCTTCTGCCAAAAAGTTTTAGTTGGTTTAGGAGGTAACGTAAATTCTGTCATATTAGTCTCTCCCTTATTTTATTACTAATGTAGTCTATCACGACAACGGCAGCAAAGATTATAATAATAATTGTCATAATACGTGGGTAATTAAAGAAGCCTACTTGCTGCTGTAATAATAACCCAATCCCACCAGCTCCGACAAAACCTAGAACAAGAGAGGCACGTACATTTACTTCAAATACATACAAACTAAATGAAACAAACTGTGGTAATACTTGTGGGATAACGGCATAGCTAATAACCTGAAGCGTATTACCGCCAGAAGCTCGAATCGCTTCGACTGGATTCATGTCAATCGATTCGATCGTTTCATACATAAGTTTAGCTAAAAGTCCCAACGAAAAAATGATTAAGGCCATAATACCTGGAAAAACACCTACACCAAAAATTCCAACGAAAATTACCGCTAAAAGGATATCAGGAATCGTTCGTAGTACATTCATGATAAAACGTACAGGTTGGTGTATAAAAGGGCTCTGAAACAAGTTAGCTGCAGAGAGAAGACTAATAGGGATACTAATTATTGCGGCTATTGTAGTTGCGATAATAGCCATATGTAAGGTTTCTACTAATTTTACCCATACGGTTGAAGCATAGCTCCAGTTCGGAGGAAATAAATCTCCTGCAATTCTTATAAATCCATTACGACCATCCCATAAATCTATTAAAGAAGATCTAGTTGACCAAGAGGTATATAAATAAATACCGACAACTAAGAGAAAAATAATCGTAATTTTCGTTTTTGTTTTATTTGATGTAATCCCTTTTACAACTTGTTTATCACTCATCTTCTGGACCTCCTACAAGGTCATCCTCCCGAATCTTTCTACCATAAATCTCTTCAAACGTTTGTTCAGACACCTCACTAGCAGGTCCGTCAAAGACAACTTCACCAGCTCTCATCCCGATAATACGATCAGCGTATTCCATTGCCATATCGATAAAATGAAGGTTGACGATGGTAGTAATTTTATCTTCTTTATTGACTTTTCTTAAATAAGTCATCACTTGATGTGAAGTTGGCGGATCAAGAGAAGCAACAGGTTCATCGGCCAAAATGATATTTGGTTGTTGGGTTAATACACGGGCAATCGCAACACGTTGCTGTTGACCGCCACTTAATTGATCGGCTCGTTGATAAACTTTTTCCGAAATATTAACTCGTTGTAAACTACGGTAGGCAAGAGCTAAGTCCTCTTTTGGATATAAGTTTAGTAAACTTCTTAAAGTACCGGTATGGCCTAGTCGACCTGAAATGACATTTTTCATTACGCTCGAACGTTTGACGAGATTATAATTTTGGAAAATCATACCGACTTTCGTTCTGAGCTGTCTCAATTGTCGGCTACGGTAATTTAAGATATTTTGATTCTCAATTAAGAGTTCTCCGGAAGTAGGTGTAACAAGTCGGTTCATACTACGAATTAACGTTGATTTACCAGCTCCAGATAACCCAACGATTACAACAAATTCACCTGGGTTAATCGTCAAATTTACATTTTTTAAACCTTGTGTTCCATTAGGATAGACAAGCGAAACGTCTTTAAATTCTATCATTTTGTTTATTCCCCTTTGTTCCTTTAATGAAAAGGCACCTTTCTAAAAGTAATGGTTAAATATAAATGTGGTCGAACATTTGTGAGTAGTAGAGTTGTCGATTTTAATGCCCCTCTTATAATGTTAAAGCAGTTAACATTATAAGAGGGGAGAGAAAAAGGTTCTCCCCCCAACTGATAATGTAGAAGATAAAATATTAAAGTTTATTGGAATGCTGGACTATCAGAGAATTTCTCATAGACAGAACGAATAACATCATATTCGTCATCAGTAGCTTTATCAATACCAGTCCAGTTATAAATTTCATCTAGAGCATGTAACATTTCTTCATCTTCGTTAAACGACATAAAGGCTTCATAGATTTGGTCAACTAGTTCTTGATTTAAGAGATTTGTATTTACACTGATCGTGTCATTTGGAATTTCATCTGTGAAATCTAACTGACGTAGTTCATCCATTGCATCTGGATAGTCACCAACAATATTTGTTCTTGCATCCTCAAAAGTAGTGGCAAAGTCTGCATCACCTTCTAAAACAGTGATGAGTGCATTGTCGTGGTTACCAGTAGGAACGACATCTCCAACAAAATCTTCAGCTTGTTCTACGCCAAACTCGTCCATAAATTGTGCGGCAGGGAATAAGTAACCACTCGTAGACGTGATATCAGCGAAGGCCCAAATTTTCCCTTCTAAATCTTCTAAAGTTTGGATGTCAGAATCAGCACGAACCGTGTACTGAGCACGATATGTACCGCTACCATGACGAATCGATTTTAAAATAACTTCAACATTGTCATAACGTTCTGTTGCAAGTACGTAACCGAATGCTGGGATGAAACCAATATGTACTTGGTCATTTCCCATTGCCTCAACAAGTGCAGAAAAGTTTGTCATTACTTGTCCAGACACTTGAACTCCTAAAATTTCTGAAAGTTTGTCAGAAATAGGCCCGATATTATCAGCAATCTTTTCTGCATCTGTTGATGGAACAAAGCCCATAATGATTTCGTCAGGAAGTTCAGCTGTGCCCTCATCTGTTGCTCCTTCGTCACCAGAACCACCTGTTCCAGTCGTGTCGTCATTAGAGTCATCGCCTGTTCCACATGCCACTAATGCAACCGCCATAAACAAGGAAAATAACATTAATAAAATTTTCTTTGACATTAAAGAATTACCCCCAATTTTTGTAATTAGTAAACTACTTTTCTATTATACTGTTCAGAAAAGTTAAAATCCACTAGATTGGGATAATTTTTGACAAAGTTTCACAATTTTAATACTAGCTTAATAATTGAGTCAGTTAAAGGTAATGAAAGAAAAAACGTGTAAATAAAGGGGATTTGGTATTATACTTGAAAAATATACAAGGAAGGAGTGTCGAAAAATGATGGCAATAAATTCAAATCTTGTTATTTTTGACTTGGATGGAACTTTATATGAGGGAACGGATCATTTTGATTATTATGCGAGGCATTTACAAGCAAAAGTTTCATTGGATAAGCAGGAGGCGTTTTATCGAGAGTACGAACAAATGAAAAAAGGAAAGCACCTGGTTTCAATCGGAAAAGTATATGACGTTCGCCGTGATTTAGTTTTAACGATTAATCCAATTGATTTATTCGTGACAGCGGCCTATCGTTGGGATGGAGAAAAAATCACGGATGAGCAGTTACAAACCTTTTACCCAGGGGCTCAACAATTTGATTTTGATCATTTAGTAGCAATTGGAGATGGTTGGTGGTTGCCGTTTGCCTGTGCAAAACATTACGGTGTGAGTGATTGCTATAGCAGTTATTTAGCGACGAAAGAATTTATGGTCTCTGATGACTTTAAGATTGAACAATTACCTGGATTAAGAGAGTTTTTATTAAAATTACGGAAAGATTCCAACATTGTTCTGATGACCAATAGTGATCGTGAAGATGTGGGACGGTTATTAAAGGAGCTTGATTTAGAAGGGGTATTTGAACATATTATTACTTCCGCTAAAAAACCTACATATACAAAAGGGTTAATCGAACATTTAATTGAGCAATACAAAGTAAAACCGGAAGAAGTTGTTTCTATAGGAGATAATTTTATTAATGAAATCGCTCCTGCACTCTCTCTTGGTCTAAAGGCGATTTATATTCAACCGAATGGTCATGATTCAGAGGTGGAAAATTTAACCGTTGTGCCATCGGTTACAGCTTGTTATTAAAGTTGAATTTTTTATAAAAAATATGATCGATTCATTAATATTTACTATTGCTTCCCGTTGATTTGTTTTATAGTATAAAAGTAATAGTTTATTTGGTTTATAAAATCCGTTTTGTTATAAATTTGAGCGGATTAATCCTCCTTTATATTATAGAAATTTCTAACTTAAGGTGTTGGACGATTTTTTGTTATAAATGAGGGGATGATGGGGAGGGTGGTTTCTTGATTAATGCAGAGTATCTAGATGTTTTTCTTGATGAGAGTCAGGAACATTTGCAATCATTAAATGATAACTTATTACTGTTAGAAAAGTCACCAAATGATTTAGCAATCGTAGGTGAAATTTTTAGATCGGCCCACACGTTAAAAGGAATGGCAGCGACCATGGGGTTTGAAGATCTAGCTCAATTAACACATAATATGGAAAATGTCTTGGATCTGATTCGAAATGAAAAGTTGACGGTCACGACCAATGTGCTTGACGTTGTTTTTGCGGCAATTGATGATTTGGAACATATGGTGACGAGCATCTCAGAAGGTGGAGATGGAAAACGAGATGTTCGGTTAATGAATCAAAGATTAGAGCAAGTTGTTAATGGGGAAGAAGCTGTTACAAATGAGATACATAATGAGGTTGCCGCAACGGCAGAGCTCATTGAGGGTTCGAGCGACTTGCAGGAAAGTTTTGATGAATTTGAAAGAACGGTTTTACTGCAATCAATTGAACAAAACTATGCTGTGTATGTGATGAAAGTGACTCTTGATGAGCAAACGATGTTAAAAGCAGCACGCGTATTTATGGTTTTTGAGGTCCTCGAGCAGTATGGTGAGGTGATTAAGGCGAACCCATCAACAGAACTTTTAGAAGAGGAAAAATTCGACCATTATTTTCAAGTTACTTTTATTGCTAAAGCGACAATCGAACAAGTGAAGGAACGAATTTTAAATATTTCTGAGATCAAAGACGTCGATTTCGTGACTTTAACAGAACAGCATTTAAAACAATATGATGAGAAGAAAACCTCTGAACCTTTGGTTGAAACAAAAGAAGAGGTACTTGCAGAAGAAGCAAATTCATCCTCACAAAAAGTTATTAAAAAAGCAGATTCAAATAAAACAATTCGTGTAAACATAGAGCGTTTAGACAAGCTTATGAATCTATTTGAAGAGTTAGTGATTGATAGAGGTCGGTTAGAGCAAATCTCTAACGAACTCAAAAATACTGAATTAAATGATACAGTGGAACGGATGTCAAGAATCTCAATTGATTTACAAGAAATCATTTTGACGATGCGAATGATGCCAGTTGAGCAAGTGTTTAATCGGTTTCCAAGAATGCTTCGTAATTTATCAAAAGAGCTAAATAAAGAAGTGAATTTAGAAATTATTGGGGCAGATACGGAGCTTGACCGAACGATTATTGATGAAGTCGGTGATCCGTTAGTTCATTTATTAAGAAACTCGATTGATCATGGAATTGAAACGCCTGAAGAAAGAAGGCGCTTAGGGAAACCAGAAGTTGGCACGATTACATTACGAGCTTTTCATAGTGGGAACCATGTCTTTATTGAAATTGAAGATGATGGTGCTGGAATTGATCGTGATAAAGTTATTCAAAAGGCATTAAAAAATGGGGTCATTAAAGAAGCTGATATCGAATCGATGAATGATCAACAAGTGTACACATTGTTATTTTCGTCTGGATTTAGTACAGCTGATAAAATTACCGATATTTCGGGAAGAGGCGTAGGCCTAGATGTTGTAAGGACGACTTTTGAATCACTTGGGGGGAGTGTAACCGTTAATTCGACGCTTGGACAAGGTTCAATCTTTTCCATACAATTGCCACTTACTTTATCAATTATTGACGTAATGTTAGTTGAACTTGGAAAAGAAAAATATGCCGTTCCATTAACATCAATTGTTGAAACAGCAATTGTTAATAAAACGGATATTTATACGGTCCATAATCAAAAGGTCATTGATTTTAGAGGGAAAGTGGTCCCACTTATTTTCTTAAGAGATGTCTTTCACGTGACCGAAGAAGCGATTGAAGAAGACTTTTACTCATTGATTATTGTACAAAAAGGAAGTAAGGTTGCGGGGTTAGTCGTGGATTCCTTAATTGGACAGCATGATGTAGTTCTAAAATCATTAGGAAAATATTTAACGAATATTTTTGCTATTTCAGGAGCGACCATTCTCGGTGATGGACAAGTCGCATTAATTGTCGATTCAAATGCTTTAATTAAGTAATAAATGGGAGGCGAAAAAAGATGACAAATGCATTAACGGCATCAGAGGAAATGAAAGTTATCGTCTTCCGAATTGAAAAGGAAGAATATGCTATTCCGGTTCAGTTTATTCAATCGATTGAGCGAATGTTGCCCATTACAAGAATTCCAAATGCGGATTCATTTGTCAAAGGGGTTATGAACTTACGTGGTGTTATTACCCCTGTTATTGATCTTAGATTGCGTTTTGGTCTTGATGAAAAAGAAGTAGATGATACGACGAGAATTTTGGTCATTTCCAAGGACCAATTAGATTTTGGGTTAATTGTGGATGAGGCAAAGGATGTTTTTGACTTTCCGAAGCATAAGATTGAACCGACCCCAGAAGTGATTGGTAGTGTAGAGGCTGAATATTTAAATGGAGTTATTAAACTAGGTGATAAACTGTTCACCTTATTAAAATTAGAAAAAATAATTGATAATGAATTGATTATATAGGGTGAAAGGTGGATAAACATAATGGCTTCTATTCTTATTGTTGATGATGCTGCTTTTATGAGAATGATGATAAAAGATATTTTGGTGAAAAATGGCTTTGAGATTGCAGGTGAGGCTGCAAATGGAGTTGAGGCAATTTCGAAGTATAATGAAGTTAAGCCTGACTTAGTAACGATGGATATTACGATGCCTGACATGGATGGAATTGAAGCTTTAAAGAAGATTAAAGAAGTTGATATAAATGCAAAAGTGATTATGTGTTCGGCAATGGGGCAACAATCAATGGTCATTGAAGCGATTCAAGGTGGAGCTAAAGATTTTATTGTTAAACCATTTCAAGCTGACCGTGTTATTGAAGCCATACAAAAAGTATTATCATAATTAACGATGAATTGTCACTCTAATGAATATAGGGTGACATTTTTCTGTTGAAGAAACAACAGTGAGTCTTGTTCCTCTTCTGTATTTGATTTAAAATGGAGACTCCACCTCAATCTCAATAAGCAAAAGGCATTTTTTATCATATTCGGACAGAGTGGAGATTTGATAGCATATCCGATTATATTTTACTCTACATCAGTTTGACCATTATTGTACGCATGTTTGGAGAAAAATGGTTTAAGATATTCATATGATTGGTTTCGTAAATGTACGTTTAAAATTTTATTTGAATGATTAAACCCTCGATATGAAAAATGGTATTCGCTAAAAAGCCCGTCATTAATAGGCTGACTTATTTTAATTTGTTTGAGCTGCATTACTTTTTTTATTTGACCAAGTTCTTTACTAATTTGATCGAGTATATGTGTTTGCCATTCCAAATAAAGTGGCTGGAATTTATATTTTGTCTGTTCGGTTTTATAATAGTCAAGTTCTAATGCCTTTCGAACAGTCGTAAGAACAATATAGCGTTGAGTGAGTTTTAACTCTTGCTCGGTTAACATAAATGATCCTCCAATCCAAAATACGAACGTTAGTTCTTATTATAGCCGAATTATTGTATTTGACAAGTTAGGTAATGGGGGTCCTCAGATCTAGAGAACAATCCAAAAGTAAAATTTGGTTATAAGAGTTATCGAAAGAGGTGAAGAAGATGAGTAAATATCATTCTCTTTTATATAAATGGATAGATGGAAATCATTTATTAAAAATAAAGACGCATCAAGATGTCCAAGGAAAGAAACAATTTATTGGACGATTGATAAAATATGATGTCTTAAAACAAACGATTATTTTTTATGAAGACGATCATAAGGAAGTATTTCATTTTAGTCTTTCAGAAATAGAGTTGATTGAACCTGTTAAAAACGAGCGTCCCTAAAAGTTATTCCGGGGGACTTTTTTTACATTTAAAACGAAATAGTCATGATCATGATTTTGTTGTACTTTTTATGTTTTGTAAATTATGTAGAAAAATGACTGATCGTTTTTCTGACTAATTAATTGAATATTTTGATATGAAATGATAAAATATAATTAAATGATAACGCTTTCAAAATAACTTGGTTTAAATTCTTATGAAAATGGGAATATTTTTGGAAAGAATTAATGGAGGGATGCGAGATGAATAATCAATTTGCGATGGATAAAAATGTTTTAAAACAGTTACATGTGATAAAAAATTTACAGAATCGTTCAGAAACTACTGTTCAATCGTTATATGCCCAAGCCATTTTAGAATATTCTCTATACCATTACCAAAAGGAAAGAATTGACGCTGCAATTGATAAATCGTTAGCGGAATATAATCGTGAAGAGTTTATAAAATCATCAAATGCTTATTTGCAATTAATGGAGAATCATAAAGATGGAAAAGTCATTTCTGAAAATGGATATGAATTGTTATTGACTTTTGAATAAGAGTTAGAGAAAAAATAGAAAAAATGAAGCTGCCTCAATAGGAAGAAACCGAATGAGGCAGCTTTTTTGTTGTTATGTTTCAATTTTTGAATTTGGTGGAAAGTAATTACAAGAGCTCATATTTCCAATTTGTATGAACCGGTTCAATTTAGTAAAAACTACTCGTAATGATAATCAATCTAGCTACGTCCGTTAAAAGCTCGAGAAAAATCGGGTCAGCTATAAATTCAAAAGGCGACTTTTTAGCTGACCCTGTATAATACTCGCTTCTGCCTAAACGGACTTTGCTTTATTTAATGGAGGTGAGGCGTTATGTGGACAATTTTAATCATTTTGTTCGTCTTATGGATTTTAGGGTTTAGTTTTAGAATTGCGGGAAACTTAGTTCATATATTACTCGTAATCGCATTGATTCTATTGATAATTCGTTTAGTTAAAAGAAAATAATGAAAAAGTATTACGAATGAGACGTTAAATATAAATAAGCATTTTTTAAAATCGGTTCCCGTTGCACATAATGTTCAAATACGTAGTATAATGCTGCTTCTTCATTCGTAATATGTTTCGTAATATCGTTAAAAACAGAAGAAAGAAAAGGATCATGTTTAAGAAGTTGACGCATTCTAATGGAATGATAATCCAAAGGGATAACCTCCTTAGGGAGCGATTTCATTTTTACTATATGTGTATTCCACTATTTTGTTCAAAAATAGGGCTTGATAAACTTAAGAAATGCGTAGCCATCGTTTTTAGAAAGGAAGTTTGTGATGTCGTTAATCAATTGCCATTCAGAATTTGCCGCTTTAAAGTCCGTTATTCTTTGTCAGCCAACTAATATGGCAATTAAAGATGCGATTAATGACATACAAGCTCATTATGAGCAGGAAAATATTGATAAGGAATTAGCGTTAGTGGAACATCGGCAATTAACGAAAGTTTTAGAAGACCATGAGATTACGGTCAAGTTTATACCTGCAGATAAAAAATGCCCTGAACAAGTATTTACACGAGATATCGGTTTTGTGATAGAAGAAACCTTGTATGTTGGGAACCTAAAAAGAGAAATTAGAAAAAGGGAAAGCGAATGTTTAATTAATTTTTTGCGAGAAGAAAAGCTACCTTATACTAAAGTGGAGATTGGAACGATCGAAGGTGGGGATGTGATCGTTCATAACAACCAAGTATTCATCGGCGATAGTAGCCGAACGGCCAAAGCTACAGTGGATGCATTAGCTAAAAGTCATCCTGAGCACACGTTTCACTTGATTAATTTTGATGATAGGTTTCTTCATTTAGACTGTGTCTTTAACCCGATATCGGAAAATGAAGCACTTATTTACCCAAAAGCAATATCAGCTGAATCGCTTGATGTGTTAAATAAACAATTTGATTTAATTGAAGTCACAACAAGGGAACAATTTACATTAGCTGTTAATGTCCTGTCCATTGGTCAAAAGAAGGTGATCGCTTTACCTAAAAATAGGGAGACTAATGATAAATTAAGACAAAGGGGCTATGACATTATTGAAGTTGATTTTTCAGAAATTATTAAATCTGGAGGCTCTTTTCGTTGTGTGACACTACCTATCAAAAGAATATAATGTTAGAAAAATAAAAAAGAAAAAGCGATTATTTCCTAGGAAATTGTCGTTTTTTCTTTTTATTAACTCAACTTTCGCATCGAGAAAATCCGTTCAACTAGTTGGCAGAGCGAATAGAAGCTCTTAAAAATGTCCTTGACACGTTTGAAAAGCGAGAACGCACTATCACACCAAACGGATAAACTGTGCATTAAGAAAAAATAGACAATGTACAATGTGCTTCGGCTGTCGCTCCCAAAACCATACTCCGCGTCCTGTGGGAACCTGGCGAGCCTCCTCGGCAAGCCTTGCGGGGTCTCGCTCCACGGTTTATTCCCGCGGGAGTCTCCGTATGATTTTGTCCGCTAAGTGTCGTGGAGATGCTTGATGATATCGCCATGCCCAAATCAGCTATTTCTAACGCATAAGGACCTTCTTCTTTACTTTGTTAGTTATGAAAAGACATGATTCCAATCGAAACAAGCTCGCTAGTCTAGCTAACGCACAGAGTATCAACACGGATTTGTTTACAACTGTAACGGACTGAGTCATTGAAGAAAAATCATTCTCAAGCTCTTGTACGTTGAAGTAATGACTATTTTTTATTCCATGAGGAGAACCGAACCTAGATTCGATTCTATTATCAAGCGGACAAACAGACACGGAGACTCCCGCAGGAATAAACCGTCCAATGAGACCCCGCAAGCGTGCTGAGGAGGCTCATGAGGTTCTCGGCAAGGACGCGGAGTGTCTGTTTGGGAGCGACCGCCGGAGGGCCTATTATTTATTTCTTGATGCACAGATAACGTGAGATTGGTTTGTTCGTTTATGAACATGACGTATTAAAGCAAAGGGTTGACTGTTTACATTTTTTTCAATAGGAAGGAAGAGTTAATCACATTGTTCGCGACAGCCGAAGTGCTTCATTTTAGTGAACAGATTCCTTCAACAGCCTACTAAGAGATGTGTTCAGACTGTTAACGATTGAACCGTTCCTGTAAAGTTAATTTGAGTATTATATCGCCCTAAAATCAATCTCTATCAACGGTTAAAGGTCCATTATACGCTGCGAAAGTTGAGTTATTAAATAAAGGCTTATTTTTTTAGAACAGAAACAATTTATTTAGAAAAGAGAAAAAGTATGATAAACTGTTAAGAGTGTTTTTAGGAGACGATTAAAAGACGTTTATTGAGAATAAATAGAGAGTGTGAATACATTTTGACATATATATTAAGTGAAATGACTTATTGGATTTTAGTTGCTTTAATCATTGTATTTTTTGTGTTTGTATTTAGTTTAGCTATAAATTATTTAATTAAGTTAAAGACATGGAAGGTTAGTAAACGGATAGAAATGCTTATTTCTGTCAGTTTGACGATAGTATTAGTGACGATCTATTTTGTTTTTGATGATAAGTTAACCTTGAATGTGTATGAAGGGGATCTAGTTGTTGCAGAAGAGGAAGTGCAAACAATTGATCAAACGAGTGCTAAAGTCATCTCGACTGAAAAGCCTATGATCATTTATCATTTATACACGCTCGGATTTTTTGATACACTTACAATCGCCAATGGTAGTGAGGATGAAGTTCAAGTCTCGGTTTTGACGACAGATTTTGAGAAGTTGTACCCGTATTATCAAAACGAGTCGTTTGAGTTAAATGATGGGTCTTTTCATTTTGCTCAATATTATGAAAAGATCATTATCCCAAAAGCAGAAGAAGTTTTCTTTGAATTAATAGAAATGGGATATGAAGGTGACGAGTTGCAGCAACGATTTAACGATCTAATGGGTTTGGATTTTCCACAGCATAATTTCGAATTAGCAAGGTAAATATTAGTTTGATCATAGTAGAAGACTGCTCAAAAGGCCGAATGCCTTTTTGAGCAGTCTTCTTTTACTGGAGTGAGCATGAATTACTGTTGTTGTGGGTTTGGTTCAAATGGTAATGAGAATGTCCAGACTGGTTCGATTAATTGATTGCGACTAATTAAGAGATCGAATGAAGCGGGGATATTTTGAAAAAACTCATATTTACCTGCCACAGCATGCCCACTTGTATCATATTCTGTTGTTGAAAAAGTAGGATATATTTTTTCATTATTTATGTTGATAGAAACATCTAAACCTTTAATAGGGTGAATATCTGTTGCGGTAAACTCTAGCACTTGTTTGTGTACATTTAATTCTGTTATAAGGAAGTCGTTCTCGGTTAGATTGTTTTCGTGATGGCTCATATTTGGAAACTGAATGTTATATGTATAGTAGTTTGGTTTAATGTGGACTTGAGATACGAGCGTTTGGTTGCGTAAATCGGCATCATAATCAATGGAATAAAAAGCAGTTAGAAAGGTCCGATTATTTTTAATTTCCTTTTCTTCATGAATTAGCTCAAAGTCAAGTGGTTCTACTCCTGTTGGTACGAGTGTTAAATCATAAAAAAAATCTTGTTCTAGGTCGAATTCATTTTCTAAGGTAGTCACTTCCATTATCGTTTTAATGACAGGTTCTTCTTCAAAAGTCGTTATGGAGTATTCGATTAATTCAACTTGTAAGTGACGGTTCTCTGCGATTATTGGGTGGCTTGAAGAAGTGTTAACTGGTTCTTGCTCACCACCACAACTAATTAAGAGGGTGATAAGTCCTAGTATGAATAAAAATCGCATTGAGTTTCACCTCGAAAAAGAATAAGAAGATACAATAATCTTAGCATAGTAGGCCAAAAAGACCAATGGATAATCTATAAAAATGAAAAAATAGGCCTTATTTAATAAATGACAATATCGAGAAAATAAGGAGAGGAGTAAAAAAGAAAAACGAAGGGTTTGTCAAAAAGGTTTATTTAAATACGAATTGTGCAAACGTTTGTAGAAATTTGTTGAAACCTAAAAAAATTTCTCAAATTTCAGTTGAAATAATTGTGCCCAAAATGTATACTATGAATAAATCAATCAATGAAATCGTTTTCTTTTATTTTTCTGATTGTGCAAACGATTTCTTTAAAATGCATAAAGAGAATAGTTAGATGAAAAGATATATGGAATGAATGAATTAGTCCCGAAAAAAGATGTTAGGTCTTTTGACAGTTACTTTAAGAAGGTTCTCATTTTTAGTTAAATAGGTTAAGGAGGTGAGGCCACACCGCTTAGTCGTAAGTGTTTGTGAGTCAAACTAATATGCTTAAAGAAATTAATTTAGGGGGAATGTAAGATGAAGAAGGTTTTAGGAATAGCTATTACTTTGTTTTTAGTATTACTTTTAGCAGCGTGTGGACCAGATAGAGATGAGACAGGTGGCACAGATAGTAATGGTTCAGGTGATGAGCCAGCTACTGAGGGTGAAAAGCCAGATGTATTAACAATGTGGGTTAATGAGGAAGATGATCAATTAGATGCTTATGAAGAAATTGTCGCTAAATTTGAAGAAGAGCATGGAATTGCGGTTGAAATTACACCGTTCTCAATGGTTGATCAACTTGCTGCTTTGACTCTAGATGCTCCAGCGGGGAATGGTCCTGACTTGTATTTCCAACCAAATGACATGGTTGGTCAAGCCTATTTAGAAGGACTTGCTGCTGAGTTAACTTTAACAGATGACCAATTAGCTGGTTATCCAGAGGGAGCCGTTCACGCTTTTTCTTATGAAGGTATACAATTAGGTATCCCAGCAGTTACCGAAACATATGCACTTTATTATAATACTGACTTAGTACCAGAAGCTCCACAAACTATTGAAGATATTGAGCAAATTGCTGCTGATTTAACAAATGCCGCAAATGATGAATATGGGTTCTTGATGGAGGCAACTAATTTCTATTTCTTATATCCGTTTTTAGCTGCGGATGGTGGTTATGTATTTAATGAAGACGCAGATGGTGCTTATGATGATTCTGATATTGGTTTAGCAAATGCTGGTGCTGTAACAGGAGCAGAACGAGTTCAAAATTGGTTTACGGAAGGATATATACCTACTGGAATCAATGGAGATATTATGAATGGATTATTTGAAGATGGAAAAGTTGGAGCAGTTATTTCAGGGCCTTGGAATATCAGTGCTTATTCACAAGCTTTAGGAGATAAATTAGCAGTTGCACCACTACCAACAATTAATGGAGAAAATTTACAGTCTTTCTCAGGTGTTAAAGGATGGATGGTCAATGAATATACTGAGAATTTAGATTGGGCAGTAGAATTAGCACTATTTATTACTAATGCAGAAAACTCTTTGACATACTTTGAGTATGCAGCTGAATTACCAGCTCGTACAGATGTAGAAATTGATGATGAAATTTTAGCTGCTTTTGCAGACCAAGCAGTGCATGCAGTTCCAATGCCTAACATTCCAGCAATGTCTCAAGTTTGGGAGCCTATGGCAGAAGCTTTTGAATTCATCTCACAAGGTGAAAATGTTCAAGAAGTATTGGAAGAAGCAGTTGAACAAATCCATGAAGATATTAATTTACAAAAAGGAAATTAATTGAAGTTTGAATCTAAACTATTTAGGTGGCTTTCGCTCTATGGGGTGAAAGTCACCTACTTAAAGAAAATAATCGATTTCGAATTAATTAGAAGATCATTTCCTCGAGAACATATTTTCGAAGTCAAGTATTAGGGGAGGAAGGAAAATGAGCGAGCAGACGAAAAAGCACTCAAATAACCATCATGTAGGCTTAGCAACGGTTTTATCGTTCATCCCTGGTCTCGGTCAGCTTTATAACCGTCGATTTATAAAGGGAAGTGCCTTTTTTATTCTTTTTGCAGCTTTTTTTAGCGTTTTTTATAACTTTTTAAACATCGGGTTTTGGGGGCTATTCACATTAGGAACCATTCCTCGAACAGATGATTCAAGGGTACTCTTAGCTCAAGGGATGATATCGCTTATCATTATGGCGATTGCATTACTATTTTATTATTTGAATATTATGGATGCACGAAAGGATGCAAAGAGAATCAAACAAGGTTTTAAAGCCTTAAGTGTTCGTGAGGGGTTTAAACACGCTTATGATAAAAGTTTTCCATATTTATTAACGGCTCCAGGTTTATTTCTTTTATTGTTTGCGGTAGTATTTCCATTAATGTATATGGTTGGACTTGCCTTTACGAATTATAATCTGTACAATGCTCCACCAAGAAATTTATTGGATTGGGTAGGTCTTCAAAATTTTATCAATCTAGTGACTGTCGATATTTGGCGAACGACCTTTTTTAATGTTTTATCATGGACATTGATTTGGACATTTGTGGCAACGACACTTCAGATAGCTTTAGCACTATTTTTGGCGGTTCTTATTAATGATAAACGAATTCGCTTTAAGAAATTTTTTAGAACGATGCTTATTTTACCGTGGGCGGTTCCAGGTTTTGTGACGATTCTTATTTTTGCAGCAATGTTTAATGATAATTTTGGAGCAATTAACCGTGATATCATCATCCCATTGTTTGGGTCCGGTATCCCTTGGTTAACCGATCCGTTTTGGACGAAGGTTGCTCTTATCAGTATTCAAGTTTGGCTTGGCTTCCCATTTGTATTTGCATTATTTTCTGGGGTATTGACGAGTATTTCAAGTGACTGGTACGAAGCTGCAGATATTGATGGAGCATCAAAAACGCAGAAGTTTCGTTGGATTACCTTACCACATGTTTTATTTGCGACAGCACCATTATTAATTATGCAATATGCTGGTAATTTTAATAATTTTAATATTATTTACTTATTTAACCAAGGTGGACCACCTGTTCGAGGGCAAAATGCAGGAGGGACGGATATTTTGATTTCTTGGGTTTATGGGCTAACGTTTGATAGCAATCAATATAGTATGGCAGCAGCTATCTCGATAGTTATTGGATTGTTAGTTGCAGGTTTTGCCTTCTTCCAATTCCGTCGCAGTCGTTCGTTTAAAGAGGAGGGGAATATCTAATGAGTTCTAAAATGAAATCAAAATTGGAAGTGTTTGCGATATATGGTTTCTTGCTATTTATGCTTACCATCATCGCTTATCCGCTCTTATGGACAATTGGCTTATCATTAAAGCCCGGTACAAGTCTATATAGTACAGGTGTTTTTACGGATGGGTGGTCATTCACTCATTATAAATGGTTGTTTACTGACCCAAGAAGTAATTATGTAACTTGGTACAAGAATACACTGTTTGTTGCGATTATTACTTCTGTATCAGCAACAATACTGATCTCATTAGTCGCATATGCTTTTTCACGTTATCGGTTTAAGGGAAGAAAGTACGGACTTTATGCTTTTTTACTCTTACAGATGTTTCCTTCGCTAATGGCAATGGTTGCACTGTACATTTTACTAAATTCAATTAATTTATTAGATTCTTTGTGGGGATTGATTTTAATTTATGTCGGTGGCTCAATTCCAATGAATGCGTTTTTAGTAAAAGGTTATTTTGATACGATTCCAAGGGAGCTAGATGAATCGGCCAAATTAGATGGTGCAGGACATTTTCGGATATTTTTTACGATTATGCTACCTTTAGCTAAACCAATTTTAGCAGTTGTTGCTTTATTTAACTTTATGGGACCATTTATGGACTTTATCCTACCGCGAATTCTTTTGAGAAGTCCTGAAAACTTTACATTAGCGCTTGGATTATTTAACTTTGTTAATGACCAATTTGCTAATAACTTCACTCGATTTGCGGCAGGGGCGATACTGATTGCGGTACCGATTGCGGCCGTCTTCTTAATACTACAACGTTATTTATTAACTGGTTTAACATCTGGAGCTACAAAAGGATAAACTAGGAGGGTAGGCGATGGATACGTTTCTATCGCCTTATTCTTGCTTAACATAAATTTAATGTTGTTCAATGTTGGAAAGCGAATTACAATAAGATAGATAAATGTTCCCAGTTGAAAGTGCATAGGAAAAGGAGGGTACCGGATGTCAATTACGATAAAAGATGTGGCCAAACGAGCAAACGTTGCCCCGTCTACGGTATCACGTGTTATTGCGGATAGTCCTCGGATTAGCCAGCAAACAAAGGAGAAAGTAAGGGAAGCAATGGCGGAACTTGGCTATCATCCTAACTATAATGCAAGGAGTTTGGTCAATCAATCAACGAAAACTCTCGGTGTCATTATTCCGAGTTCGGCCAAAATTGCCTTTCAAAATCCCTTTTTCCCAGAAGTGTTAAGAGGGATTACGGCAAAAGCTTATTTAGAGAAGTATGGCCTTTATTTATCAACAGGTCAGACTGATCAGGAGATTTTAGAAGAAGTGAAACAAATGGTTTATAGTCGGAGAGTTGATGGAATCATTTTATTATATTCTAAAGTAAACGATCTCGTCCTCCCATTTCTGACTGAACAAAACTTCCCATTTGTTTTAATTGGGAGACCTCATGGTATTGAGGATGAGGCTATTTATTATGTGAATAACGACAATGTTAGAGCGGCAAAAACGGTAACCGAGTATTTGTTGCTTTTAGGACATGAACGAATTGGATTCATTGGTGGTAATTTAGATCAGGTGGTCACACTTGATCATAAATTAGGTTATCAGAAGGCTTTAGAAAATGCGAACATTCCATTAAGAGATGAATACATCGTTTATTATGATGAAGTGTTGGAAGGTGGACAAGAAGCGGTCATTGAGTTTATGTCTTTGGAGGAACGTCCAACCGCACTTGTTGTGGCAGATGATTTAATGGCACTCGGTGTATTAAGAATGCTTGATGAGATGGAAGTTTCAGTGCCAGACGAAATGTCTCTTGTCAGTTTTAATAACGTTATGTTATCAGAATTATCATCTCCGCCACTAACAACGGTAGATATTAATATTTATGAGCTTGGTTTTCAAGGAACTGACAAACTTGTTCATCTTATTAATGATGCCAATTATGAAGAGAAAAAGACGATTATTCCTTATCGTTTTATTAAAAGGCAAACCTGTATTAAACGAACGAAGTAATAGCTCATCCTGTGATGGGCTATTTTTTTATTTAAACTTTTAAAGAATGATAATGGTTAGTTAGAGAAGAGTGAGGAACCGGGGAATTGGAATTGGAATTGGTAATGAAACAGGTAGAATCCCAAAATTACGGTGCGAATAAAGTTGAATTGGTAATGAAACAGAAGGAATCTCAAAATTACAGTGCGAATAACGGTGAATTGGTAATGAGACAGGAGGAGTCCCAAAATTACGGTGCGAATAAAGTTGAATTGGTAATGAAACAGGAGGAATCCCGAAATTACAGTGCGAATAACGGAGAATTGGTAATGAAACAGGAGGAGTTCCCAAATTACGGTTCGAATAACAAAGGATTGGTAATGAAACTCGCAGAAATGTAAAATTACGGTGTGCATAAAAAAGAAGAAAGCTTGATATGACAATCATGAATTACTGTTTAAAATAGGAAAAAGAATTAAACGGTGATATAATTTAATTACTATAAAAAAGGGAAGGACTTAGACAAATATGCCAGATAGTAAATATTTTCGTTTTGGGATTTGGTTGGCACTTGTTTTTCTCATTATTTATTTAGCTTCATTAGTGGATTGGGTTTTCCAACCAATTATTATTCTTGTACAAACCTTATTTGCTCCGATATTGCTTGGGGGGGTTTTGTATTATTTGTTAAGGCCGTTTGTCAATTTTTTATCAAGATGGATTCCAAGAACGATCTCGATTCTGATTATGTTCTTAACGGCTATTGCTTTATTTGTGCTTGTGATTTTATTAGTAGGTCCAGAAATCCAACGTCAATTTAATCAACTAGTTGAAAATTGGCCAATGATTGTTAATGGAATTAGGGAATGGGTTGTTTCCATTCAAGAAAGTGATTGGTTTGCTCGTTTCCAGGAAGGAGATATTGTCTCTTTTGAGGATATTGTCTCGACTTTAGAAACTTATATGATTGATATTATGAGTTCTGTCGGCTCGAATATTACAAACGTGATCGGTATTATTGCGAACGTTCTAATTGTCCTTGCGATTATTCCTTTTGTTCTGTTCTTTATGTTAAAAGACGGTGAAAAGGCTCCACAAAATGCTTTGAAGCTTTTACCAAAAAAGCAACAAAGTGAAGGCCGCAAAATTTTATCAGATATGGATGAGGCCTTAAGTTCCTATATTCAAGGGCAAATTATTGTGAGTTTCTGTGTCGGTGTTATGATGTATATTGGCTATCTTATCGTTGGTTTAGAATATTCGTTAGTCCTTGCGTTAATTGCGATGTTTACGAATGTTATTCCATTTGTAGGGCCATGGATAGGAGCGTTTCCTGGTATTATTGTTGCGTTGTTTGTGTCATTTCCAACCGCACTAGTTGTTGCAGGTATTATCGTGGTAGTTCAACAAATTGAAAGTAACTTAATTTCTCCACTTGTAATGGGTAAGAAACTTGCTATTCACCCTTTAACAATTATATTATTGTTGTTAGTAGCAAGCCGTTTTGCTGGTTTATTAGGGTTATTGCTAGCTGTTCCGACTTATGCGGTCGGTAAGGTAATTGTCTATCATATGTACCGTCTATGGCGTTTAAAAAAGCCTAAGCCTGTCTAAAAAGAAAAGAATCAATGAGGTGACTAAGATGAGTGTTGAACAAGATGGTGTGAAACAAATTAAAGAAGATGAGTTAAAGGAACTCTTAGGTGAAAGCAATAAAGAACGAGTTTTTATCGATGTTCGTGAAGTGGAGGAATATGATGAATTCCATATTCCTGGTGTTCCGTTAATTCCAATGAATACGATTCCTAATCATGTGCAAGATTTAGATAAGGATAAAGAATATGTTTTGATTTGCCGTAGTGGTGGTCGAAGTCAAAATGTTGCTTTATATTTAAAGGAGCAAGGGTTTGAAAAAGTGGCTAACTTTAATGGTGGTATGCTCTCTTGGACAGGCGAGACAAAAGAGGGACAAGAATGGATTGTTGAAAAGACTGAGGAACTATATAAATAAAATAGAGAAAAAGCAGTTGAGACCTCCTCAGCTGCTTTTTCATTAACCAAAATGGAGCCAGCGAAGTATAGCTAACTAATGTAACCATCTTTTAACGAGCAGAACGTTTTCAGTGCCTCGCGCCGTGTTGTGAGGAGGCTTCTGTCACTTTTTAAAGGTGGTCTGTTTTTTTAGAGTAATCATGCTTACCGTGTTGAGCGTTGATTTTCTCTTCTTGATTTTTCACTTTGTTTTTGGCATTGTTATCTTTCGCCTTTTTGTTTGGATCTCCTGTATGAGACATAGAAATCACTCCTTTCCTCATTTCAAAATACTCGATTCACTTTAGTATGACTCAAGTTTAGCTATTTATGAATTCTATGTTTAAGGGTGTCTTACGTAGGGGAACAGTATAGTAAGTAGACGAAAGGTGGTTTATTGTATGGGATACAAAAAAGCAATTTACGCAACATTAGTCGCTGGAGCTAGTGCGGTCACAACGTTTTATTTAACCAATAAAGAACGTCGAACAGAACTGAAAAATAAAACGAAAGAAATGTATCAAAAAGTATGTTCTGTAACTAACAAAGAAAAACCAACACCTAAACAATTAAGAATAGGTCACCCAGATCCGTATGATATCGAAGACCAAAAAATGGTAGATGAAGGTGCGTTATATAGTGTACAACGTTATAATCGCCAACAATAATGGAAGGTTATCCAATCAAGATGTCAAAAACTTGATTGGATCATTTTTTTGTTTAGCTGTCTTTTTTAGGGGGGTTTGAAAGGAAAATAAAGAAGTTCTGAAAGATGAAGTGAAAGATGGGGAATGCTATAATAAGGAAAATAAATAGGATGGAGGGAAGGAATATGATTATTGTAGAAAAAGAAACTATTGTCACTATTCCAACGTTACATGTTGTAAAGGCAGCTTTAAAGGATCAAAGCAGTATACCAACTGTCTTCTTTTTACATGGCTTCACAAGTGCAAAGGAGCATAATCTACATGTCGCCTATTTAATGGCAGAACAAGGTTTTCGGGTCATTTTACCTGATGCGATTCATCATGGTGAACGAGAGGATGATTTATCAAAAGATGAACGTAAGCTGGCCATGTCTTTTTGGGAAATTGTTTTAACTTCTATAAAAGAATTAGACCTTATCAAAAAAACATTAACGGAAAAAGGATTAGTAGATGAAGAGCGAATCGGTGTAATCGGAACATCGATGGGGGCAATTACCACTTACGGTGCTTTAACACAATTTTCATGGATTCAATCGGCTGTCTCATTAATGGGAGTCGCACATTTCCAAAGTTTTGCCGAAGCTCAAATTAAAATGATGGAGCAAAAAGGGGTAACAATTGATGAGGCGATGAAGGAGATGGTTTTAGCTAAATTAAAACCATTTGACTTATCAAAGCAACTAGATAAAATTGATAACCGTCCTTTATTAATTTGGCACGGTAAACAAGACCAAGTTGTTCCTTACTTATTTTCAGAACAAATTCATCAATCGTTATTAGGTTATTATGACGAACAACCTGAAAATCTCCGTTTTATTTCAGAGGAGCAAGCGAGTCATAAAGTGTCGCGGCAAGCTATTTTAAAATCAGTGGATTGGTTTACGCATCACTTACTAAAGAAAACATTTAAAGTATCGTAAATATGAAAATGTCTATTGTAAGAGAAGCTCAAAAGGTTATTGTTGTCATTTTAGGAGCTTTATTCATCGCGATTTCGCTTAATTTCTTTTTAATTCCGGCTAATGTTTTTGCGAGCGGATTTACAGGGGTTTCCCAATTAATTGCAACGGTCATTCCATTATCGACAGGGATCATTCTCTTTCTTTTAAATATACCTGTTGCCATTATTGGTTGGCTGAAAGTAGGGAAAAGCTTTACCATTTATAGCTTCTTAAATGTCGTTTGTACAACATTGTTTTTAGAGATTATTCCGATCGTTCAATTTTCACCAGATATTATTTTAAATGCGGTATTCGGTGGAGTTATTACGGCTGTTGGAGCTGGTATAACGTTAAAAGTAGGCGCTTCCTCAGGTGGTTTAGACATTATTGCTTTATTATTATCAAGGCATAGTGATAGACCGATTGGCATTTACTTTTTTCTATTGAATGGGATCATTGTTGTCATGTCTGGTTTATTATTTGACCCGGAAAAAGCTCTTTATACACTTGTGACCTTGTATGTTACTTCAAGGGTAATTGATGCGATTCATACTCGCCATGTAAAATTAACAGCTTTTATTGTTACTAAAAATCCAGACCTTGTTCGAAGTGAGATTCATAATCATTTTACACGTGGGATTACAAGAGTACCTGCAAAAGGTGGTTTTACATCTGAAGATAGGGAAGTGTTAATGATTGTGCTCACAAGGTATGAATTATATGACTTAAAAGAAGTGCTTAGACAGGCCGATCCAGATGCCTTTACGAATATCATCGAGACAGCAGAAGTATTTGGTTTGTTTCGAAAAGATTAAAGGAGAGAGCGATGAAAAAATTAGCGTCGGTATTTATTCTGACAGTCTGTTTTTTAGCGGCTTGTGGTTTAGGAGATACTCAAACAGGTAGCAGTCCGGAAGAAGATGAAATAAATGAAGAAGTAAATAATGAGGAAGAAAATAATGAAGAAGTAAATGGGGAGGGTGTTTTTGACGAATTGGAATATAAAGTAGAGACAAACCAAACTGATTCAGAGTTAACTGTTGAAATGACCTTAACGAATACTAGTACTGAGAGTGCTATGTTAAGTTTTTCATCTGGTCAAAAATATGAGATTACTTTAACTAATGCGGCTGGAGAAGAAGTTTATCGTTATTCCGCAGATAAAATGTTTACGATGGCTATTATTCAAGAAGTCATTCCTGGAGGGGAAGAATTAATATTATCGGAGACAGTTCAACTGGATGAATTTGAGCCAGGTGAATATGAATTAACGGCAACGATTATCGTTTATACGATTAACGACACAGAAATTACGCAAAGTCCATTTGAAGAAACGGTCACGATTCAAATTGGTTCATAAAAAAACAAGCTGTCTTAAAAGCTAATCAATAGCTTGAGGCAGCTTGTTTTTGGTTTGGGAAATGTTGATGAAGTCAAAAGCATATGAATAAGAGCTGGGAAGGGAATCGAAGGGGGCAATGAAGTCAAAAGCGAGCGAATAAGAGCCGGGAAGGGAATCAAAGAGCCCGAATGAAGTCAAAAGTGAGTGAAAAAGAGCGGGTAAGGGAATCAAAGAGCGTCAATGAAGTCAAAAGCATATGAATAAAAGCTGCAAAGGGAATCAAAGGGCCCGAATGATTCCTAAAGCACATGAATAAAAGCCAGAAAGGGAATCAGAGAGCCAATGATTCCCAAAGCATATGAATAAAAGTCGCAAAGGGAATCAAAGGGAGCCAATGATTCCTAAAGCATATGAATAAAAGCCGCAAAGGGAATCAAAGGGAGCCAATGATTCCTAAAGCATATGAATAAAAGCCGCAAAGGGAATCAAAGGGCCCGAATGATTCCTAAAGCACATGAATAAAAGCCAGAAAGGGAATCAGAGAGCCCCAATGATTCCAAAGCGAGCGAATAAAAGCCGCAAAGGGAATCAAAGAGAGCCAATGATTCCCGAAGCATATGAATAAAAGCCGCAAAGGGAATCAAAGAGCGTCAATGAAGTCAAAAGCATATGAATAAAAGCCGCAAAGGGAATCAAAGGGAGCCAATGATTCCTAAAGCATATGAATAAAAGCCGCAAAGGGAATCAAAGGGAGCCAATGATTCCCAAAGCACATGAATAAAAGCCGCAAAAGGAATCAAAGAGAGCCAATGATTCCCAAAGCACATGAATAAAAGCCGCAAAAGGAATCAAAGAGCCCCAGAGATGCTGTCATAACGTCTTAATCATTAAAAAGCACGACCAATCATAATAACTCATAATCGATCGTGCTTTTAGGAACAAAGATATTGAGGCATTCATTTGGCAACCTCTCTTCAATCACTCAGTTAGACTCCATTTTTCTTTTGCTTTTTGTTTAATTACTTTTTGTAATTCAAGCCAAGCTTCGGATTGATTAGTTTCTTTTTCTTTTGCTGATGTGGCTGGATCTGGTCGTTTATAATCGGTTTTCCAGTAGGTAGAAAAAGTGTCATTTAAATTTGTGTTCAATGGCTCTTCCTCCTTTTAATTGGTTGTTAATTGAATCAACTCGGTGATTTCATCATTTGTTAATTCAGTAACACGCTGCTCTGAAACGGAAAGAATCTGTTCAGCTAAGCCTTGTTTTTGCATAATTAATTTATCGATTCGTTCCTCAAGAGTACCTTTTGTAATAAATTTATGCACAGTTACATCAGATGTTTGCCCGATTCGAAAGGCCCGATCGGTTGCTTGATTTTCAACTGCTGGATTCCACCAACGATCATAATGAATGACATGTGTTGCAGCCGTTAAGTTTAAGCCAACTCCTCCTGCTTTTAAGGAGAGAATAAAAGCGGGAACCTCCTCATTTTCTTGGAAGTACTTAATGGCATCCTGTCTTTTAGCACGCGATAAACTTCCATGTAAAAAAGGAATTTCTTGATTAAAAAGCTCATTAAGAGCATCTGACATAATCATACCCATTTCTTTATATTGAGTGAAAATTAAAACCTTTTCCTTTTTATTTGCGATTTCTTTAACTAATGATATAAAGTGATTCCATTTCTCTGAATCATGTTCCTGATAATTTCGATCCTTTAAAAAGTGGGCAGGGTGATTACAAATTTGTTTGAGCTTTGTTAAGCTTTTTAAAATTAGAGCTCTTCTTTCAAAGGAATTGATTTCATCTAATTTTCCGATTAACTGATCCACAATCATTTGATATAAAATCGCTTGTTCGACAGAAAGAGGGACTTGATGAACTTTTTCTGATTTTTCCGGTAGTCCTAACTGCAAATGCTCATCGGATTTTTTCCGCCTTAAAATAAACGGAAAAATTAAATGCTGAAGCTGCTTTAATTTTTTTTCATCCCTGTTTTTTTCGATCGGTTGAATATAATTTCGCTGAAAACGTTGGTGGTTTCCTAAATAGCCTGGGATGAGGACATCCATTAACGACCAGAGTTCGCGTAATTTATTTTCAATAGGTGTTCCAGTTAAAGCAATACGGTGTTTTGCTTGAATCGATTTCATCGTTCGACGCTGTTTCGTTTCGATGTTCTTAATATGTTGGGCTTCATCAAGGATAAGACTGTTCCATTCATATTGAGAAAGCAAAACTTGATCACGTACGGCCATTTGATAAGAAGTAATGATTAAATCATATTGCTCCCAGTTCGAGGAATCATCTTCTAGTCGTGCTGAACCGTGATGAGTAAAGATTTTTAAACTAGGGGCAAATGTTTCACATTCCTTGATCCAATTGTAAATTAACGATGTCGGACAAATGAGTAAGAACGGCCGCTTTTTTTGTTTGTCTTTCTCATTTTGTTCAAGAACATAAAGAAGATAGACAATCGTTTGAATCGACTTACCTAATCCCATATCATCGGCTAAACAACCACCGAAACCAGCTCTTCGTAATTGGAAGAGCCATGATGCTCCTTCAAGTTGATAAGAGCGAAGTGAGCCGTGAAAGGTAGAAGGAAGTTCAATGTTCTTTGGTTTTTGTTGATAAAGTTGTATCAACGTTTCGGTCATTCTTTTGTCCCAATTGACTTCAAAATCTATATCACTTAAATCATCCGGTAAACGTTCCTTTTGCTCGCTTAATAACCAGGCATCTAAGTAAGAAGAGTTTTTGGATACTTGGTCTAAGTAAGTTCGTAGTTTTTTAGCTAAGGAACGGTCCCAAGCAATCCACTGTCCGTTTGTATAAATAAACGGGTCTTCATTATGAACATATTGTTTGAATTCTTGCTCGGTTAACGTGACGTCTCCAATGGCCACTTCAAACGAAAATTGAGCAAGGCTTTGCCAATCGACAAACGGATCACTATTTGATTTTTGCCCGATTTGAGAATCAAATTGTAGCTCTACTTTTAGTGATTTCTTTTGTTGAAGTGAACTTGGAACGATTAATTGAAAGCCAATATCTTCTACATCTTGGTCGTATTCGGTGTAAAGTGCATAGGCTTGTTCTGCTTCAATTGGAATACTCGGTGAGGCTAAGCTAAGCTCGGTTAATAAAGGTATTTTCTTTTTTAATTCTTGTAAGTCTTGTTTTAATAAAGGAATCGGATTACTAATCCAAGGGTGTTCACCCAATGATAGAGCTTCCATTTCGACAATGAGATTAGGTTGTTTCCGGTCGACTACACACAAGTGAACTTGCCATGCTGAATGGATATCAGTTGGTTCTTTTAGAATGATACCGGACTTAAATGGCGGTCGTTCAATTGTGCCCATTTGCTCTTGTAAGCTTTTGGTTGAGATAGTGGGTTCTAACTGTTTATTTTCTATTAATGTATCAACGAGTTGCCCCCATTTAGGTGAGAGTGCCTCTTTCCAGGACTGGTAATAAGAGCTTACTTGGTCTTCCTTCATTAAAAATCGAATGGCTGTATCGGCAAGGTTATCGACGGCCAATTGAATTTGCTTCCGAATCGTTAACTCTTCTTGCTCACGTTTCACAAAACTTGACGATGTTCGTAATTGAACACTAGAGGGAGGAACCACTTCGACCCAGCTCTCAAATGGAAATGGTCGAAGCTGCCATTTCGCAAAAGAGGTAGGGGCAAAATGTCCAAGGTAAATTTGTTCTCTTACTTCTTTAAATAAGTCTAACCAAAAAAGAAGGTCAGGAGCGATCAAAAGATCATTCTCTTTTTTCCACTGTTCAAATACTAGCCAATAATCAACGACTTCCTCAGTAGAAAAGCGAATACCTTGGATCGGAAATGAATAGTTTTTCATTTGCTCTTGTGCTTGATAAATCGTTGCTTCACCTGCTAAAGATTGAAACGTTCGATTTACCAACGGAACGTCAATGACTGCTTTTTCAATTTCAATAAAAGTCCCATAAAAAGAAAGCTTGTCATGACGAAATAAGGCAAGCTTTAACTCGAATGGGTCATATAAAAATGGATACTGAAAATTGACGATTTGGTCATAGCGTGATTTAGGCTTTTGTTCACCCCAAATAAAAAAGTAATCACCAAACCATCCACCATGTACGATAATCGGTTCATTCAATCGTTTTCAACTCCTCAACAAAAGCACGGTACGTACGATACTTCTTTTTTAGCATTTGAATATACTCGCCAAAACGGTCTAGATCATTTGTTTTTTGATATAGTTTCTTTAACTGCTTAATATATAAAACGGCCTGTTCATAATGAGCTCGTGTCTTTTTCTCGACAAGCCTTACGGAAAATTGATGATAAATTGCTTTGGCTAAATCGGGTTTTTTCTCCGATAAAATATCGAGTAATTCGAGTTTTTCTTGCTTAAGGCGAAATGGATCTTTTTCAAAGGTTAGGAAAAAGCGAGCGGCTTCTTCATATTTCTGAAAGTCTATTAACAAACGTGCATACGTAATAACTGTTTCAGGTTGATGAAGTCTTTCTCTTAGTTTTGGTAATAAATATTCAGCCACCTTTTGTTTCTTTTCTGGTTCTGTATAGGCGGTTAATGATTCAAACCGGCGATAATGTGGGGCAAGTAACCATCTTTCCCATATTTCTTCTTGCTTTTTTGGATCATCATCCAGTTTCATTAGCATTTCATCATATAAAGTTTGTAAAGAACCAAAGTACATTCTTTCGTTTATATTCATTAACGTTTGAAACCAATGGCTAAGTGCCTTCCACTCTTCGCGAGCCTTTAATAGTTGAAAATGGGCCGTTATTTCAATTTCTTGAAGATCATCGATTAATTCCAACAAATAAAGAGCTTGCTCATTTTCCTTTTGATCTAAATAAATATAACTTAAAATCGCTTTTGATTTGCGATCGAGTTGATGAAGGGCCAATTTTCTGATTGGAAGAGCATAAAAGATATATAAACGTTGTTCGGCTGAAGCTGCTTGATAAATATCCATTAAAAGTAATGACCATGGTTTTGATTGCTGGCGGTCTTTCGTTTGAAAATATTCAAGTGTGAGCTCAATTAATGACTGTTGTTCTTCACTTGTTGTTTTATGAAAATGAGTGAGTAGAGAGTCGATACAAGCCCGATAAAAATGCAAAAATCGACGCTCATGCTCGGTATAAGTGTCTTGAGAGGTTGCGAGAAAAGCAACTTCATCTAAATAAATAAATGTCGCCGTAACGAGGTCGTTTTGAAATCGTTCCTGCAGCATTTTTAAAACGTCAGCTGTAATCCATTCAAGCTGTCCTTTTGTAAAATAGCGTGAGGCGATCAACTTTCGATACGTGGCTGTGATTTCGTTTTCAAGGATCGAATAAATGAAATCCCTTTCCGCTTTGTATGAATACATCGAATCCCCTCCATAATTATAAAGCGAAGCCTGTTTGGTCAGAAGCGAGAAAAAATACAGGATGGCTGTTGAAGACGCTTTTTGTCTTCATAAAGACAGCCGATTTTTCTCGAGCTTCTAACAGGCGTAGCTAGATTGAATAAAAAGCGAAGCCTGTTCGGTCAGATGCGAGAAAAAATTAGGGCGGCTTATGAAGACGCTTTTTGTCTTCAAAAGACGAACCGATTTTTCTCGAGCCTCTAACAAACGAAGTCCGTTTGGTCAGAAAATAAAATAATCCATTCCTTTATTGTACCTTTTCTAAAGGGAGAAAGAAAGGGGAGGGGGTTAAACGTTTGGGCTTGAGGTAGTAGGACAGGACGTGAAAAGAGCCCCAATGATTGCAAAAGCACATGAATAAGAGCGGCAAAGGGAATCAAAGAGCATCAATGAAGTCAAAAGCGAATGTAATCTTATTATCTTAAGTACATCTTACTAATTGTCGTTTAAAAACAATATGTCATTAGAAATCTGACGGTTAAAAAAGCGATAATAATAATAAAGTTCCGATGCTAGCTAATACGACGAGTAAAAGAGAAGCTCCAAACCAAGCGACTATGACAGCAACAATTCCTCCGCTAATCGCAAACCATAGATTGTCATGGGCGAGTAAAATGCCTGGAAAAATCAGTGCACCTAATGCTGCGTAAGGAACATTACGCAAGATCGCTTGTAACCATTCAGGTAGCTTTTTCGCATCAATAAAAACAAGTGGAAGCATTCTTGGTATATATGTAACAATCGCCATACCGAGAATAATTAAAAATAAGCTCATGAGCGAACCTCCTCCCTTCTAAAAAGTAATTCAATTCCGACAGAAGCTAGAAGTGTTGCACAGACGATTGCCCAGCCATCGGCCATTATTTGGCTGAACAAACCATTTAATAAAGCTGCTGTTAAAGCAAGGGTGATAATTTTTATGTTTTTTTTCATGGCTGGAATGAGCAAGGCAATAAATAGGGCATATAAAGCAATTCCCATACTCTCTTGTAAAATCGTTGGTAGGGCTGCCCCGATCACATATCCAACAACGGACATACTGACCCAACTCGTATAACCGCTTAGCCCAACGCCTAAAATAAACTTTGATGTTGGAGTGCCCTCTTTGGTCGCAATGACTGCAAAGGCTTCATCTGTAATAAAAAAGGCATATAAAGCTTTTATAAAAGGTCGATCTTCTTCCGCTTTTTCACTTAAAGAAGCAGTTAATAATAAGTGCCTAATATTGACAATGAAGGTTGTGAAAATGATTTCAAAGGCACCTGTTCCCAGAGCGATTAAGTTTAAGGACATGTATTGAGCCGCTCCTGCAAATACGAACATACTCATCAAGAGAGTCTCTAAAAGTGAAAGTCCTGTTCCTTTTGCTAATAATCCAAACGCAAGAGCGGCAGGTATATAACCGAGGGCGATTGTCATTCCGTATGTAATACCTTTTGAAAATTGAGAATTTTTAAGCGGTTCACTAATCGTTATCATGTTTACACTCCTTATTTAAAAAGCGGAGCCTGTTCGCTCAGAAGCGAGAAAAAATACAGGGCGGCTGTTGAAGACGCTTTTTGTCTTCATAAAGACGACCGAATTTTTCTCGAGCTTCTAACAGGCGTAGCTGGATTGAAAAAAGCGGAGCCTGTTAGGGCGGCTGTTGAAGACGCTTTTTGTCTTCATAAAGACGACCGAATTTTTCTCGAGCTTCTAACAGGCGTAGCTGGATTGAAAAAAGCGAAGCCTGTTCGCTCAGAAGCGAGAAAAATACAGGGCGGCTGTTGAAGACGCTTTTTGTCTTCATAAAGACGACCGAATTTTTCTCGAGCTTCTAACAGGCGTAGCTGGATTGAAAAAAGCGAAGTCCGTTTGGTCAGAAGCGAGCATTTTAAGGAACAACGCTAAATTCGCGACGTCAATTACCACGCCTTGTACCCACGTCCTGTGGGCAAGAAAAGTACAAGTTTTTGTATACTATATGATATTATTGTATAATATATTATAATTATTAAATTGGCAAGGAGATTTATATGGAAAATGGACAAATGTCTCAAATGATTGGAAGTCGCTTAAGGAAAATTAGGCATCTAAAGGAGTTGTCATTGGAGGAGCTCGCCGATTTAACTGGAGTAAGCAAACCAATGCTCGGAAAGATTGAGCGGGGAGAGTCGAACCCAACAGTAACGACATTGTGGAAGATAGCAAAAGGTATTAACATTCCTTTCAGCTTTTTTATCGAAGAAGAACAGGCAGATGTGACCATCGTCCGACGAGAATCAGTCAAATCATTATCGGATCAACGTGGCGGTTATGATGTTTACCCACTTTTTCCTAAACAATCTTTTAAACCATTTGAAATCTATTCTGTACTAATTAAAAGTGGCTGTGTTCACGTGGCAGAGGGACATACTAAAGGAGTCGAGGAATATATTGTCGTGGAAAAAGGAGAAATAAAGGTTACCGTTTTAAAAAATGAATATGTTTTAAAAGCTGGAGATGCCCTACATTTTAAAGCAGAAACGGAGCATGTTTATGAAAACATTAGTGGTGTGGAAGATTGTCAGATGACGATGGTTATTTATTATCCTGTTGTTTAATTATTAGGTTCTAGAGGGGGGTAAGGAAAAGGAGAGAGGGTCAAATTTAAAGTGTTAAATGTTCCCGAAAAAATGCAAGCACGATTGGTCGGTGCTTGCTTTTTTCGCTTTAATAGCGAAGGATTTATTGGTGAAGTGTTTATTTTGCCAATAAATGTTGTACTTGTTCTCTACGTGAAAGTAATTTTTTTAATTTTTTCTTATGATTATTAATAGAAAGTTGATCGGAATCTAATATAGCTTCATGTAATTCCATTAAAACATAATCAATCTCTAAATTCATCATGTTATATAAGGTTTGTGGTTCAAGCGACTTTCCATCATCACGATATTGGATCATTGACCCATTTCGATTCATCATTACTTTTTCACTCCCATCGATTTCAATCATTGATTCAATGTCACCGGCCCGATACGAAGTAATATAGTGGGGTCCTTCCGTCACCCGTTTCACAATGCCATTTCCTTTTTCTGCTTGAAGTAACTTCTCAATCGCTTCTGCAAGGGTTTCATCATAAATATGAAGACTTGTGACTGATAAGGTAAGAAATTCAGGATTTCGAACGAAAGGTAATTCATGGACAGACTCTTCTAATTCAATCATTAAATAAATCGTTTTCGCATCATAACGCCAATAAAGAGAATAGTGTTTGCTCATCATTCTTTTGATGAATTGATGGAGTGCTGTCTTGGTTAATTCTATATAGAGTTCTGAGAATTCAACTTCTATATATGCATCATTCATTTTTAAGCACACCCCTTTATTCGTTTGCCTCACCTATAATAAGAGAATCTCAACCTAAAACGTTCCCGCGGAAATATCGTGAAGTTTAATGAGTTTGCTACATCATATGTTGAAAATTCAGAAAAAAGAAGCAAAAAGCCCAGAACACTAAAGAAATGGGCGAGAAATTTTAACTGCATAAAGGAGTGGTATTGAACTACGGCTGAGAGGTGACCTTAAGGAGGGCCATTGTGTCTTTACCAAAAAAAATACCTTAAAGGCCAGATGCTCCTTCAAGGTAACTGTCTATAAAATATTTATTTAGATAAGGCAAATGTTAAAAACGAAAACCGTAGCGCTTTGAAACAATATCGTGAAAGCCTAGGGAGTTATAGAGAGCTTTTGTGGCTTCATTATTTATCCCCGTTTCTAATTCAATTCCTTTAATTTTTTTCTGTTCTGCCCAATAAATAACTTTTAAAAGAATTTTTTTCGCTATTCCTTGATTCCGGTGCTCTTTATGAACAAACAAATCATTTAACCAAATATAATGTCCGCCTTTATCAATACTGATTGCTACGTTTAAAAAAGCTGCCCCTACAAAAGTTTCATCCTTTTCCGCTACAAAAATAAATGCGTGAGAATTATCCTCTTGAGTCAACTTAATTGTGTTAAGTATTTGAGAGTGCATATCGGTTGCATATGGTTCACTACTGGCTAATGGACCCTGTTGTTCCAATAGCAAATCAGCAAGTCTAATCAGCGTTTGTTCATCGGCATCCTTTCTAATTTGATACACATTTACCATCCTCTAAATCCCCCTAAACTACGATTCTAATCAATTAATGATAGCTTAACATAAAAGAGAAAAAGAGAGTAGTCTAGGAATGATTGGATTAAGAAGGAATAAGTAATGGAAAAACTGAAAAGTCGAAATTAAGGTATGAATAAGGCGGAATTAGTAATGAAAAAAGCGAAGAAGACAAAGTACGGTGTGAATAAAGTAGAATAGGCAATAAAAAAAGCGAGTTGTAACAATTACGGTACAAAAAATAGCTGCCCTAATTGTTACTCATAACAAAGAGAAGCTTAGTAGCCTCTCTTTGTTATGATGAGCACAGCTTTGTCGCTCAATTTTCCATTATTGTGCTTATGTGGTTTTCCATGAGGGTGAGCTGTTTTTGTTCTTGCTCGGTTGCGTCTAACGCTGCTTTTTGCAAAGCTGATTTTGCTTTCTCTAAATGATTGTTTGCTGCTTCTCTTTGAATATCTGTTTCAGCAGCAATTGTTAATAATTCAGCTCGAGCGACAGCCTCTCTTGCTTGTTGATAGGAATTAACCATGGTCTGGTCGCTCCGATCCTGAATGTCTTTTCTCTCTTTTTTCAGCTGTATAAAGAGTTTCTTCCTTTAAACCCTCTGTTTCATTTGCTGGTTGAACGGCATCCTTGCCTTCTTGGATGGCACGTTTGGAACGAGATTTTTTACTCAATATGTTCACCTTCTTTTCCTTTATATTGGCTATTATTAGGGGGATCAACACTATGTGAATTTCATAAAAAAATGCAGCTACGCCCATTAGCATAACCGCATTCTTTCTATTCATACATGAGGAAATTTTTTCATTGCTCCTCTAATTTATTTGAGGTTTAATGCTTCTTCCAAATAAACGGCAATTCCGTCTTCTTCATTTGTAAGAGTAATTTCGTTAGCAAGTGATTTGAGCTCTGGAATCGCATTTTTCATGGCGACACCTTGTCCAGCATACTCAATCATTTCAAAGTCATTATCTTCATCACCGAATGCAATGATACGTTCTTTTGGAATTTGATAAAAATCAGCGACTTTTTTTAGTCCAACCGCTTTGTTAATCCCTGTTTTCACTAGCTCTAGTACATTCCAAGGAGCCCCCCATGAACGCTGATCAATTACTTCGGCATGTGCATCTTTTAGCAGTCCTTTTAACTCAGTTATATGGTGTTCATGAGGATGAATTAGAATGCAAGTTGGATCATCATTTAAGATTTTTAGAAGATCACCATATTCGACCGGACTTTCTCCAGCTACAAAGGTGTCGACTAATAATTGATCAAAATGCCGTAAGTAAAAATCATCAATTACTTCAACCATAATATTGCTGACTTTAAAGGCTTCGCATGTTTCGATCACCGTTTGAGCTGTTTTTAAATCAAGGGGTGAATGAGAAGTTTGAAAGCTTCTATCAAAAGGGTGATGAACGAAGGCGCCATTAAAATTGACGATTGCTGTATTAAGTTTCATTTGTTGATAATACTGAAGACTAGCACGGTATGGTCTTCCCGTTGAAATAACGACTTTATGACCAGCTGCTTTCGCTTTTTCGATTATTGTTAATGTTTTTTCAGAAATCGTTTTATCGTCCTTAAGTAAAGTTCCATCAAGATCAAGCGCAATTAAATGTTGGTTTGACATATTCAATTCCTTTCAAGTTTCATAATTAGGTAACAAATTCTCCTTTTTTGGCTTTAAAAATTTGTGATTGATTATGTTATAGTTATGAGTGGAGAAATTGCTTTCGATGAATTTATTCTCCCATTTTAGGAGGTTCAAAAGATGCAGTCATTATTTTCTACCTTTACATGGCGAGCCCTCTGGACACCAGAGCTTATTATCGGGTTAGTGCTCTTAGGTCTTCTCTATTGGATGTTTATCACAAAATGGAGCAAACGTTTCAGTCATTCAGAGCCCGTACCTTTAAGGAAAAAAGTTTATTTTGTTTTATTTTTGGTCGCCCTTTATTTAGGATGGGGGAGCCCATTATATATTGCTGGACATTTGATGCTCTCTTTACATATGACACAAATGGTACTAGCTTATATTGTTGCTGTCCCACTACTAATTTTATCGATTCCAACATGGGTTTATGAAGCGATTATTCATAAAATCACAAAATACCGTATTTCTAAACCGTTATTGTTTGTTTGGAATCCGATTATGGCTTTATTTTTATTTAATGGATTGTTTTCATTTTATCATGTCCCGTTTATGTTTGATACTCTTATGCAAAATCCGGTTTTGCATAGTTTTTATCAGTACGGCTTATTTTTTGCAGCATTTTTAATGTGGTGGTTTATGATTCAACCTGTTCCAAGTCATGCTTACTTGTCTGATTTGAAACGAATTTTGTATATCTTTTTGAATGGTCTATTAATTACACCAGCATGTGCTTTAATTATATTTGCACCAGAAGCGATGTATGAAGTGTATACAAACCCAGCGATATGGGCCAATGCGATGGCTTATTGTTTACCAGCAGGTGCAACGATCCCATATGATATATTTGCTGGTCCACAGTCGTTTGCCCTTTTGGAAACGAGAATGGATCAACAGCTAGCTGGTGTGCAAATGAAAATTATGCAAGAGATTATTTATGGCATCACGATTGCTTATGTATTTAAGCAATGGTTAAAGAAAGAAAAGCAACAAGATGGTGAGCTATCCATTAGTGATATTCCATCACAAATAAGAACGGAATAAAGGGGAATTTAAGATGATGAAACAGGTAATTACTGGTTTTGTCCTTCTGTTTGTGCTTTCGGGATGTGGTTGGTTGTATGAATTAGGCGGCTCGAATATGGACGAGCAATATGATTATGTTCGATATGATGCTCATGTACCTGACTTTTCATTTGTAAATCAAAATGGGGAATCCTTTGGCACAAATGAATTAGAAGGTCATTATTATTTAGCAAATATGATTTTTACTTACTGTACGACGGTTTGTCCAACGATGACGCCGAATATGCAAAATTTGCAAGCGGAGCTAGAAGGTGATGGAATTGATATTCAATTTGTCACTTTTACGGTTGATCCAGAACGAGATACTCCAGAGCACTTAAAAGGGTATGGCACAAATGTTGGGGCTAATTTAGAGACGTGGCATTTCCTTTCGGGTTATGAACAAGATGAGATTGCTGATTTTTCTAGAGAAGCGTTTAAAGCAAGTGTTCAGCCGATGGAGGATGATATTGCCCATAGTACTGCTTTTTATCTAGTGAATAAGGAAGGCCAAGTAATCCGTAGCTATAATGGAATGCAGCCACAACAGGAGCCAATTATAGAAGATATTAAAGCGGCAATTGAACAAGAAATGTAAGTGTGTAAGTAAATAAGTAGAGACTCAAAGGCTAGTTTTCGAAGCTTTTGGGTCTTTTTTGTTTAAAAGTAAAATGTGACTGATTATAAAATAGGGTGCTTCGGCTGTTGCTCCCGGTTCACCCGCGGAACGCACAGGGCGTGCAGATTGCGGAGTAGGTTAACTAAGGTAACGAGTGATAGTTTTTCAGTAGCCTCAGTTTTGTATAGAGCTGTTTTTGTACATAAGTTTTATCATTTCCCGACAGAAGACTCCCTCTTCAATCGTGTGAAGGGAGAAACCCAACGATAAGGGGGAGATGAATGGCGGTTGGCGGTAGCCAAAGAGATTCTTGTTAGGGTATAATAAGAACGTACATTCCTGTTTGGGGTGAAAACAATGCTCATCAACAAAGCGTACAAATTTCGTCTCTACCCAACCAAAGAACAAGAAACCCTGATTGCCAAAACCATCGGCTGTTCTCGTTTCGTATTCAATCGCTTTTTAGGGCAATGGAACGATACATACAAAGAAACAGGTAAAGGATTAACGTATTCTTCTTGTTCGGCCCAATTAACCCAACTAAAAAAGGAATTCGTATGGCTAAAAGAAGTGGATAGCATTGCCCTTCAATCCTCCCTGAAAAACCTTGCTGATTCCTTTACTCGATTCTTCAAGAAACAAAATAAAGCACCTCGCTTCAAGTCTAAAAAGAATCAGGTACAATCCTACACCACGAAAGAAACAAACCATAACATTGCCATAGTAGACAACAAAATTAAATTGCCGAAACTAGGGTATGTTCGCTTGGCCAAAAGTCGTGAGGTTGAAGGACGTATTCTGAGCGCTACAGTCAGACGAAATCCAAGCGGAAAGTTCTTTGTATCCATTATAGTCGAAACAGACGTACAGCCCTTGAAGAAAACGGAATCATCTATCGGTATAGATTTAGGCATCAAGGACTTTGCGGTTTTTTCGGATGGTCACAAGATGGACAACCATACGTTCACAGCCAAAATGGAAAAGAAATTAAGACGTGAACAGCGAAAACTTCCAAGACGTGACTTACATGCTAAAAATAAGGGTATTCATCTATTTGATGCCCAAAACTATCAGAAGCAAAAACGTAAAGTCGCTAGATTGCACGAAAGAGTCAGAAACCAACGTGACGATTTCCTTCACAAGTTAAGTACAGACATCATCAAAAACCACGATCTGATCTGTATAGAGGACTTGAACACCAAAGGAGTGTTGCGTAATCATAAATTAGCCAAATCGATCTCGGATGTATCCTGGTCTGCCTTTGTATCAAAATTAGAATACAAAGCGAAATGGTACGGGAAAACCATTGTGAAAATAAGCAGGTGGTTTCCGTCTAGTCAAATCTGTTCCGAATGTGGACATCAAGATGGAAAGAAATCTCTTGAAATAAGGGATTGGACGTGTCCTATTTGCCATAAACATCACGATCGAGATATCAATGCCAGCCAAAATATTCTAGCCGAAGGGGTAAGAACCTTCCATTTGGCTTAAACAACATACAGAACCGTAGGAATCGACGGGGATAGCTTGGTCCATAAGAGAAACCTCTGTTGGCAAAGAAATGCGCTGGCAAGTACGCTCTGTTTCCAAGAATCTCCCACTTCAAGCGTTAGCTAAGTGGCGAGTAGTTCAACTTCCTCATTTATACAATCCTTGTCACATGATGAATTTAATAAAAAAACGCGTTAAAGTACTTTAGAATCAACGAAAGAGCTTCCCTAATCTTTTTATAAAAAAAGTATTTTCGAATTTATTTGAAATAAAATAAAAATACAGTTGAATTTATTTTTATTCATATTTATAATGTTACCAAGATCAAAAAAAGCTAAGGTATGAATGGGAGAGAGATTTAGATGAAGATAGGAATTGTTGGAGCAACAGGATACGGTGGAGCAGATTTGCTTAGGTTGCTTCATCAGCATCCAAAGGTGAATGAAATCATCCTTTATTCATCATCACAAGAAGGCGTGCATATTCATGAATCGTATCCACATCTATCCACTATTTATGAACAGTCGTTAAATGAGATCAACGTTGAAAAAATAGCCAAACAAGTCGATATTGTCTTTCTGGCGACACCACCGGGAGTTTCAGCAGAATTGTCGGAGCCACTCGTCAATCTTGGGGTACAGGTGATTGATTTATCAGGCGATTTAAGAATTAAAGACACAGAAATCTATCAATCTTGGTATAAAAGAGAGTCTGCGAGTCAATCCATTATCGATCAAGCCGTTTATGGGTTGCCAGAGTGGAATAAAGAAGCGATAGAAAAAGCGAAAGTTGTCGCTAATCCTGGTTGCTATCCAACCGCGACATTGCTTGGATTAGCACCATTAATTAAAGCGAATTTAATTGAATTGGATTCGATTATTGTGGATGCAAAGTCAGGAACTTCAGGAGCGGGGAGAAGTCCAAGTGCGATCACTCATTTTAGTGAAATGAACGAGAATTTTAAAGCTTATCAAATTAATAAGCATAAACATACACCAGAAATTGAGCAAATTTTACAACAGTGGGATGAGGGCGTAGAAGTAATTACATTTCAACCGCATTTAGTTCCAATGGTTCGAGGGATTATGGCAACGATTTATGCAAAAGCGAAAGCCCCAATAACTGAATCAGATTTAAGGAAACTTTATGAGGAAAACTATCAACAAGCCCCATTTGTTCGAGTTCGACCAGAGGGAGCTTTCCCTGCTACAAAAGAAGTGTACGGAAGTAATTTTTGTGATATCGGGGTTACTTATGATAAAAGAACAGGTCGGATAACCGTTGTATCGGTTATCGATAATGTTGTTAAAGGGGCCTCAGGTCAAGCAATCCAAAATTTAAATATTATGAATGGCTGGGAAGAGCAAACAGGGCTTGCTTTTGTACCGGTTTACCCATAGGAGAGTGTCGAGTGGTGAGAACACTAAATAAAGAAAAGCAAATAATTGAAAAAATAGAGGGAAGTATTTTAACACCTGAAGGGTTTAAAGCTTCTGGCGTATATTCTGGAGTGAAACGGAAGCGCCTAGATTTAGGAGCGATCGTTTGTGAGGTTCCAGCGAACACGGCAGCCGTTTATACATTAAATAAAATTCAAGCTGCTCCATTAAAAGTAACTAAAGAGAGCATTGCTAAAGAGGGAAAAATTAAAGCATTAGTCGTTAATAGTGGCAATGCTAATGCATGTACGGGGGAACAAGGTTTAAAAGATGCTTATGAAATGAGAGCATTAAGTGCAACAAAGTTCAATTGTGAGGAACATTTAGTTGCTGTTACATCTACTGGTGTCATCGGTGAATATTTACAAATGGATAAAATTCGTAATGGGATTGAACTTTTCGAACTAGATTCCTCGTTTGAAGCAGCAGAGAATTTTAATCAAGCGATATTAACAACAGATACCATTAATAAGCGAGCTTGTTATCAAACAACTGTAGATGGCGTGACGGTGTCAATTGGTGGGGTTGCAAAAGGGTCGGGAATGATTCACCCGAATATGGCGACGATGCTTTCCTTTGTAACAACTGATGCCAATATTGAATCAGATGTGCTGCAACTAGCACTATCATCGATTACGAATCAAACATTTAATCGGATTACAGTTGATGGAGATACATCTACAAACGATATGGTTGTTGTGATGGCATCAGGGTTAGCCACCCATGATTCTTTAACTCCAGCTCATCCAGATTGGGAGAATTTCTATCAAGCTTTAAAGCTAACTTGTGAATCTTTATCGAAACAAATAGCAAGAGATGGTGAAGGGGCAACGAAGTTAATTGAAGTTCAAGTAAGTGGAGCTTTAAATGACCACGAGGCGGGAATGATTGCTAAACAAATCGTCGGTTCTGATTTAGTGAAAACAGCTATTTATGGAACAGATGCTAACTGGGGTCGAATCATTTGTGCGATTGGCTATAGTGGATGTGAAGTTAATCCAGAAGAGATTGATATTCGTTTAGGTTCGATTGATACATTAAAAAACAGTCAGCCTGTCCACTTTTCAGAAGAAGAAGCAACCAATTACTTAAAAAATGAAGTCGTTCAAATTTTTGTTGATTTGCATATAGGAGAAGGTTTTGGAAAAGCGTGGGGCTGTGATTTAACATATGATTACGTCAGAATTAATGCCGGTTATCGGACTTAATAAAAGGAGGAAGACTTCATGAATAATATTGTGGTCGTGAAATGTGGAGGAAGTACGATTACAGAACTAACGGAATCGTTTTTTGAAAGTATCGTTCAACTAAAAAATGCAGGAAAACACCCAATCATTGTTCATGGTGGTGGGCCTGCCATTAATAAAATGCTTACTCAATTACAAATTCCATCAACCTTTATCGATGGATTAAGAAAAACAACGGAAGAAGTTCTTGAAACAGCTGAGATGGTCTTATGCGGAAAAATGAATAAACAGTTAACGCGTAAGTTGCAATCAGTAGGAGCCAAGGCGATTGGTTTATCTGGTACAGATGGGAAATTAATCGTAGCTGAAGCGATTGACAAGGAAAAGTTAGGGTTTGTTGGAGAACCGGTTCAAATAAATAAGAAATTGCTCTTAAGTTTATTAGATAGTGATTTTATCCCAGTTATTGCTCCAATAGGTGTCGATCAAAGTGGCCAACATTATAACATTAATGCCGATAGTGCCGCGGCAATTATTGCAGCTGAATTAAAGGCGGAAGAACTTGTTTTTGTCACAGATGTTGATGGGATATTAAAAGATAAACATCTACTGCCAACGATAACAGCAGAGGAGATTGCTTTATATATAAATGATGGAACGATTTATGGTGGGATGATTCCAAAGGTAAAGGCTGCACTGAAGAGCTTGACTGGTTCATTACAGTCTGTTTGGATTATGAACGGAAAAGGAACGTCCTTGTTTGCAAATGGAACCATTTATGGAACAAAAATTACCAAAAAACAAGTCGCAACAACCGCGACATAAGAAGGAAGGAATTGAAATGAGTTCATTATTTCCAACCTATGCAAAGTGGGAAGTGGAAGCAGAAAAAGGGCAAGGAACTTATTTATTTGATCAAAATGGAAAACAATATATCGACTTTGTCCAAGGAATTGCTGTAAGTAATCTTGGTCATTGCCATCCAAAAGTGACAGAGGTTGTGAAAAGTCAATTAGATACATTATGGCATAGCTCCAATCTATTTCAAATTGAGAAGCAGGAAGAAGTAGCTAAGGTTTTAGTTGAGAACAGTGTCGCTGATTGTGCGTTCTTTTGTAACAGTGGAGCTGAAGCCAACGAAGCAGCGATAAAGTTAGCTCGTAAAGCAACGGGAAAACATAAAATCATTACGTTACAAAACTCATTTCATGGACGGACGTTCGCAACAATGTCAGCAACTGGCCAAGAAAAAATTCATACCGGTTTTGGGCCACTCGTTTCAAGTTTTGTCTATGCTCCTTTAAATGATATCGAGGCCTTAAAGGAATTAATAGATGATGATGTTGCGGCAATTATGGTTGAGGTTGTCCAAGGTGAAGGTGGCGTACGAGTTATGGAACAGTCATATGCAAATGAACTTACACAGCTCACGCAGCAGCACCAAATCTTGCTTATCATTGATGAAGTACAAACGGGTATTGGACGGACAGCATTGGCTTTTGCTTATCAGCATTTCGGTTTATCACCAGATATTATTACCTTAGCAAAAGGACTTGGAAATGGTTTTCCGGTTGGGGCGATGCTCGGGAAAGCTCATTTAAAACCTTATTTTCAAGCCGGTTCACATGGTTCAACATTTGGTGGCAATCCACTAGCGATGACAGCAGCAAAAGCCGTTTTAGAAGAAATCTTTGACGAAGATTTTTATAATGAGATAAAAGAAAAGGCAAACGATTTAAAAGCTTCACTGCAAAAGGAATTAGCGAATTTCTCCATCATTAAAGAAGTAAGAGGTTTAGGGTTTCTAATCGGTGTGGAGTGTACGAAGCCGATCGATAAGATTTTAAGAAAAACTCGTGAAAAGGGGTTGCTCGTGTTACCAGCAGGTCCGAATGTCATTCGTTTATTACCGCCATTAAACGTAACTTATGAACAAATGAATGAGGCGGTTCACATTTTAGCTGACTCGATAAAAGAAGTGTATGAGACGTCTTCGGTAAGTTTATAGTTAGTAAACACGGCTTTTAAATAAAGAGGCCTATTATTTTGAGGATGAATGAATAAACATACTTGTAAAAGAATAAAGATTCGTTTGGATGGAGGAGTTAGAATGAACGGATATATTGTACTGGAAACAGGAGAGATTTTTAAAGGTGATATTCAAGGGAAGTTAGATAAAGACATTCATGCCGAAATCGTGTTCTTTACAGGGATGACAGGATATCAAGAGGTGTTAAGTGATCCTTCCTTTAAGGGACAAATGGTTGTCTTTACGTATCCACTTATCGGAAATTACGGTTTGAACGAGGGGGATTACGAAAGTATTAAACCACAAGCATCAGCTTTAATTGTCAGTGAATTATCAAAAGGTGCTTATCATTATGAAGCAAATCATTCGTTAGAAAACGGCTGTGGAAACTCCAACATTCCTTTAATAACTAATGTGGATACACGTGCGATTGTGAAAAGAATTCGTGAACATGGTGATATGCGTGCGGTTATGACAACAAATCCCGAAAATGTAGATTTCTCTAAAAGTACTCCTTTGGACCAATTGGATGTTGTTTCAGATGTTGTCACAAATGAGATTCTTTCCTTTGGTAATGGTAAAGAGCATGTCGTCTTAGTTGATTTTGGTTATAAAAAATCGATGGTTGATGTACTTGTAAAGCTTGGCTGTCAAGTAACCGTCGTTCCTTTTACAAAAATGAAGGAGCAGATTGAGCAATTGAAACCAGATGGCATTCTGTTATCAAATGGACCGGGAAATCCAAAACAATTAGCTCCTTATTTAACAACGATTAAAGAAATCGCCGAAAAGTATCCAACCCTTGGCATTTGTTTAGGCCATCAGCTGCTCGCCTTAGCCTTTGGGGCAGATACAGAAAAGTTACGTTTTGGCCACCGTGGAGCGAACCAACCTGTTTTAGATAAAGTAACGAATAAAGTGTATATGACTTCACAAAATCATAGTTATGTTGTTAAGGAAGGAAGTTTAAACAAAACGGGCTTGGAACCGAGATTTTATAATATTAATGATGGTTCGATTGAAGGGTTACAACATCAAAACTTCCCGATATTATCAATTCAATTTCATCCAGAAGCACACCCTGGACCGAGTGATAGTGAAAAAATGTTTGAGATGTTTGTTAGTATGGTGAAGTCAAAAGGGAGAGAGAAAGTATATGCCTAAACAAATAGAGATAAAAACAGTCTTAGTCATCGGCTCTGGTCCGATCGTCATCGGTCAGGCGGCAGAGTTTGACTATGCGGGTACACAAGCATGTTTAGCTTTAAGAGAAGAGGGAGTAAAGGTTATTTTAATTAACAATAATCCTGCGACCGTCATGACGGATGAATCATGTGCAGATGTCGTTTATTTCGAACCTTTAACCGTTGAAAATATCGAAAAAATATTGATAAAAGAAAAACCAGATGGCATTTTAGCGACATTAGGTGGTCAAACGGGTTTGAACTTAGCGTTAGCGCTACATGATCAAGGTGTACTAGAAAAACATCAAATTCAATTACTTGGAACACCAATTGATTCGATTAAAAAAGGAGAAGACCGGGAATTATTTCGTGAATTAATGAGTCAATTAGGAGAACCGGTACCCGATAGTGAAATTGTCACGACGGTTGAAGACGCGATTTCTTTTGCCCGTTCAGTCGGATATCCAATCATCGTTCGCCCTGCTTATACACTTGGGGGAGCTGGTGGAGGTATTGCTGAAGATGAACAAACCTTAATTCAAACAATCAAAGGCGGCCTCGATTTAAGTCCGATTCATCAGTGTCTAATTGAAAAAAGCATTGCGGGATTTAAAGAAATTGAATATGAAGTGATGCGTGATAGTAACGATACATGTATCACGGTTTGTAATATGGAAAACATTGATCCAGTCGGTGTTCATACTGGTGATTCAATCGTCGTGGCCCCTTCACAAACATTAACAGATGTTGAATATCAAATGCTTCGTTCAGTTTCTTTGAAAATCATTCGTGCATTAGGGATTGTTGGCGGTTGTAATATTCAATTTGCTCTTGATCCAAATAGTAAACAATATTATTTAATTGAAGTTAATCCACGTGTCAGTCGTTCATCAGCTTTAGCATCAAAAGCGACTGGTTATCCAATTGCTCGAATGGCGGCAAAATTAAGCCTTGGTTATCATTTACATGAATTATTAAATCCTGTTACTGGTCATACGTACGCCAGTTTTGAACCAGCTTTAGATTATATTGTCGTCAAATTTCCGAGATGGCCCTTTGATAAATTCGTTCATGCCGATCGGACACTAGGAACGCAAATGAAGGCAACAGGAGAAGTGATGGCGATTGAGCGGAACCTTGAAGCGGGCTTGCAAAAAGCAGTTCGTTCCCTGGGAATTAAAACAAATGGACTTTCATTGACGATTTTAAATGACTGGACGACTGAAAAGTTATGGACTGTTGTCAAACAAGCGGATGATCGTCGTTTTTTTGCAATGCTTGAACTCATTAGAAGAGGCGTTTCGGTTGAAGAGCTTCATGAGAAAACGGCGATTAATCATTTTTATTTAGCGGCTTATAAACGGCTAATAGAGATGGAAGCTAAAATTCGTATGACCTCTTTGGCTGAGGTTGATTTCGAGACATTGTCTAGCTTGAAAAATATGGTTTTGCTGATCAGTGGTTAGCTGAAGTGTGGCAAGTGGAAGAAGCGGATGTTCGTCAAAAAAGAAAAGAATTTAGCATTTATCCATCTTATAAAATGGTCGATACTTGTGCAGGAGAATTTACCGCCTCAACGGCTTATTTTTATTCAAGCTGGTCAGGGGAAAATGATGTGATTCCAAGTGGAAATAAAAAAATCTTAATCATTGGGTCTGGTCCGATTCGAATTGGGCAAGGAATTGAATTTGATTATAGTTCGGTCCATGGAGCGATTAGTTTACGGGAACTCGGGTATGAAGCGATTATTATGAACAATAACCCCGAAACGGTCAGTACCGACTATGCGACGGCCGATCGCCTCTACTTTGAGCCGTTAACAGTAGAAGATGTTTTATCTGTTGTAGAGCTGGAACAAGTAGAAGGTGTTATCGTGCAACTAGGTGGACAAACCGCTATTTCCTTAGTAGAAGGACTTGAAAAAGCAGGTGTTCAATTATTCGGAACGAACCAAAAGACAATTGATCAGCTTGAGGATCGTGGTTTATTTTATGACTTTATGAAAGAAGTAGAGGTTCCACATATTCCAGGTGTAACCGCTAATGACCAAAGAGAGGCCATTAATAAAGCTAGAGAGATCGGTTATCCTGTGCTCATACGTCCTTCCTATGTGATTGGTGGGCAAGGAATGATGATTTTTACCGAAGAACAAGAGCTACTCGCTTATTTTGAAGATCAAAATCATGAACTCACTTTTCCGCTGTTAATTGATGCTTATTATCCAGGAGTTGAATTTGAAATCGATGCCTTATCAGATGGAGCTGACATTTATATTGCGGGTTTGTTTGAGCATATTGAAAAAGCAGGTGTTCATTCAGGTGACAGTATCGCTGTAACTCCATCGTTCTCTTTAAGTGATGAGGTTAAAGAAACGGTCATTGATTATACGGAAAAAATAGCTAAAGGAATTGATTTTAAAGGGATTTTTAACATTCAATTTGTTTTATATAACGAGCAAGTGTATGTGATTGAAATTAACCCACGGGCATCAAGAACGGTGCCGATTTTAAGCAAAGTTTATGGCAAACCATTGATCAATTATACGGTTCAACTATTATTAGGGAGTTCATTAGTCCAAATAGGGCTGAAAGAGAAAATGGTTCCCCCTACATCCTTTTATACAGTCAAGGCACCGATTTTTTCCTATCAAAAGTTGGCAGGTCTTGATCCGATTTTAGAGGCGGAAATGAAATCGACGGGTGAACTAATTAGCCTGAGTTATGACTTGAAAGAAGCTTTCCATAAAGCATTTGCTTGGACACAAGATCAAATCCCAGCTTTGTATCGTCAAAAAGGGACGATTTATATTGAAGCCGATCCTTTATATAAAGAAGAGGTTTTATTTTATACAGAAAAACTACAAACACTTGGCTTTGTGATAACAACAAATGATTTTGATACATGGATTCAACAGGACGATGCGACCGCCTTTATTTCTTTGCCAAAACCAGGGTATAAAAATGGAGCCAAAAAGCGTAAAGAAGCATTAAAACAAAGAGTGACAGTGATTACGGAATTATCAACTCTTGAAGTGATGTTAAAAGGAGTTGGAATGGAAAATTATTCTTGTGTTTCTTTACAAGAATGGCTCGCTGCAGAAGAAGAAAATTTAGCTTTATTAAATCAGCAATAAGTAAGTTGGAAAAGGGGAGAATAAAATGGAACATACAACGGTTGAGAAAATAAATTTAAAAGGTCGTGATTTCTTAACGTTATTGGATTATCAACCAGAGGAGATAAAGCAATTATTGGATTTGGCCGCGGAGTTGAAGAGTAAACAGAAGAGTGGTATCACAACCAACCTGCTTGCTGGTAAGTCTTTAGGAATGATTTTTGAAAATGCTTCGACAAGAACACGGGTTTCCTTTGAGGTTGGAATGACCCAATTAGGTGGGCATGCTCTATTTTTAAGTCCAAGGGATTTACAAATTGGTCGTGGCGAACCAATTATGGATACAGCGAATGTCTTATCACGTTATGTCGATGCTATTATGATTCGAACTAATTCCCATCAAAACGTTGAGGAATTTGCTAAGCATTCAGAGGTCCCAGTCATTAATGCTTTAACCGATTATTATCATCCTTGTCAAGCGATGGCTGATTTACTAACGATTTATGAGCATAAACAAACATTTGCAGGTTTAAAGCTTGTCTATGTCGGAGACGGCAATAATGTCGCCCATTCATTATTAGCGGCTGGAGCAAAAGTAGGAATGGATGTCGTAGTGGCTACTCCTGAAAAATATGAAGTCGATCCCGTTATTTTTGAAAAAATTAAAGAAGCGGCTAAAGAAACAGGAGCAAAGGTGTCGCTTACTTATGATCCAGTAGAAGCCGTGCAAGATGCCGATGTCATCTATACAGATGTATGGGCAAGTATGGGCTTTGAACAAGAGCAATCAGAACGTGAAAAAGCATTTGCCCCTTTTCAAGTGAGTGAACAATTAGTAAGTGGGGCAAAAGAGGATTATCTCTTTTTACATTGTTTACCAGCCCACCGTGGTGAGGAAGTTTCAGCAGGTGTTATCGATGGTGAGCATTCTGCCATTTATGATCAAGCGGAAAATCGATTACACGCTCAAAAAGCGATTTTAGCTTCATTAATTAAATAACTCAACTTTCGCAGCGTATAATTGACCCTAAACCGTTAATAGAGATTAACTTTAGGGCGATATAATACTCAAATTGACTTTACATGAACGGTTCAATCGTTGACAGTCTAAACACATCTCTTTCTTGGTAGGCAGTTGAAGGAAACGGTTCACTAATAATGAAGAGCTGCGGCTGTCGCTACCAAAACCATACTCCGCGTCCTGCGGGAACCTTGCGAGCCTCCTCGGCAAGCCTTGCGGGGTCTCGCTCCACGGTTTATTCCCCGCGGGAGTCTCCGTATGGTTTTGTCCGCTAAGTGTCGTGGAGAGGCTTGATGATATGGCCATTCTCAATCAGCTATTTCTAACGCAGAAGAACCTTCTTCTTCACTTTGTTGGTTATGGAACTAAATAGGTCGTTGCCACCTATTTTTTCCTAAGTCTGCCGTCATGAAAAGAGATGATTCCAATCGAAACAAGCTCGATCATCTAGCTAACGTACAGAGCATCAACACTGATTGGTTTATAACTGTAACGGATTTAGTCATGAAGGAGAAAAATCATTCTCAAGCTAATGTACGTTGAAGTCATGATTGTTTTTTTATTCCATGAGAAAACCGAACCTAGATTCGATTCCAGTATCTAGCGGACAAACAGACACGGAGACTCCCGCAGGAATAAACCGTACAATGAGACCCCGCAAGCGTGAAACGCTGAGGAGGCTCATGAGGTTCCTGCAGGACGCGGAGTGTCTGTTTGGGAGCGACAGCCGAAGAAGAGCATTGTCTATTTTTTCTTAATGCACAGATTATCCGTTTTGTGTGATAGTGCGTTCTCGCTTTTCAAACGTGTCAAGGGCATTTGTTTAAGAGCTTCCCTTTCGCTCTGCCAACTAGTTGAACGGATTTTCTCGATACGAAAGTTGAGTAAATAATATGAGTGTTTGTGACCAGAGAATTTTTGGAATTTAGAGAGAGTCGGGAAATTGGATTCATGATTTTTTCCCTTTAGGAAATGATATCGGTAAAGGAGGGAGAGATTATGGGTCAAAACCGACAGTTTGTGCCTGGTCAAAAGGCTCCCAATAATGGGATTTATGTTGAAATAGGTGAAACAGGAGATCCGGTCACAAAACCAAAGTCAGTTAAACTGCACGCAGGTGATGAATTTCCAGAAACAACAAATGATAATCGTAAATGGACACCAAAAAGAAAACCATAATGAACTTTAAAGAAACCTTGCCCCTACGTCTGTAAAATCATAGACAAAGGGCGAGGTTTTTTTGTTTAAAAAAGTTTGAAGCTTAAACTCGTGATTTAACTAGTTAAAATCTCATGAACCTCTTTACATTTTTCACGACCTTCCCTCATATACATAAAGCATGTCTAGAAAAATTTTCAATTATGTCATCTTGTCTATTTTGTACGTTGCTGTCTCCTATTCCCTCTTTTATGCATACGGTAATATAAGGATGAAACATAACTGGAGTAGAAAATGATAAAGAGGCGAGGACATGACTATCTATACGCACTATTTTTATATAGAAGAACAAGCGAATGTTGTTTATATGCCTTATCGTCCTAATGGCTTCGCAGTCATCCTGTTATCGGATAATGAGCGTACGGTTGGAGAGGATACAAGTATATGGCAACAACATCCGGAAAGATATTCGTTTCTAAAAGCTTTAGTTGAAGAAGGGTATACAGTTATTACTTCTCAATTGTTTGGAAAGCATTGGGGGAGTGATAAGGCTTGTCAATATATTGAGCAATTACATCACTTTTTAATAAAAAAGCAAATTCTAAATAAAAAATTCCATCTGTTTGCAGAAGGAATTGGGGCGTTAGTTGCTTTGCGATTAATAGAAAAAAGAAAAGATTTAATCCGCTCTGTCTTTCTTTTAAATCCATGTATTTATGTGGAGACGGTTTACAACGAAGAGAAAAAAAATAAATTGTTTTTTAAACGCTTTTTGCAAGAGTTTTCACTGGCCCACCAAATACCAGAGGAACAAGTAACAGAGAGCTTTTGTAGTCAGTTAATTAATTTGGAAAAATGGCAAGAAAGTTTGCCTATTCATATATATCATTTAATGGCTGATAAAAAATATCCGGTTGCCCAGCATAGTAGAAGATTTGAACAATTTTGTGTCGCAAATGAGCTTCCAATATCATTAAGTATATATGGTTTAGGGAAAAGTTTTTCATCCTTTTTACAGCCCGTTCGTTCGTTTTACAAAAAACATGAAAAAAAGTTATAAAACCCTCTCTGTAAGTGACGGCGGAGAGGGTTTCGATTTCTTACCCACAGGATTTAGATACAAGGTGTGGGAATTGACGTCGCAAACTTATCGTTTTTTTTATTATTACTTCTGAGCGAACAGGCTTCGCTTTTTAATCAATCTAGCTACGTCCGTTAGAAGCTCGAGAAAAATCGCCCATCTGAGTGAAGACAAAGAGCGTCTTCATCAGCTGTTCTTATTTTTTCTCGCTTCTGAGCAAACGGACTTCGCTTTTA
>NZ_ALPT02000032.1 GCF_000292245.2 Alkalihalobacillus alcalophilus ATCC 27647 = CGMCC 1.3604
TGATGTAATGCTCGTTGCTCCACCCCGCGTCGTTATAAAGTTAATGGATGATGTTTCTCTATGATGAGGACATCTTCCTCTTCTAAATATGCTTCGTTGTTTGTTGCGTCGATGTTACTCGGAGATTACTCGTTGATGTAATGCTCGTTGCTCCACCCCGCGTCGGTTTAAAGCCATTAAGTGCTGAAGTAAATATGGCGGAGGAAGAGGGATTCGAACCCCCGCGCGGTTTAACCCGCCTGTCGGTTTTCAAGACCGATCCCTTCAGCCGGACTTGGGTATTCCTCCGCGTTAGAATATATAATATGTAATATGTAATATTCCATGGTGGAGCCTAGCGGGATCGAACCGCTGACCTCCTGCGTGCAAAGCAGGCGCTCTCCCAGCTGAGCTAAGGCCCCATATCGCTTAATTCATTGATGTCTCAGCGACGTTTATTACTATACCACGAAACATTTGTAACCTGCAATACTTTTTTTAAAAAATTTCTATAAAATTTTTTCCAATGCTGATTTACCCCATTAATTTAACGTTCCGATTAACGTAAACATTGGTAGCATTACCGCTAAAAACAGAAATAATACAAAGCCACCCATCAAAATAAAAAATGCTGGTTGAATCATTGCAAACAGCTTTTGAATTTTATCTTCCAAGTCAAAAAATAATAATTCACTATACGATTGCAAGTCTTTACCTAAGTACCCTGTTCTCTCACCATTTTCAATTACTAATGCAAGCTCATTCATAAAAAAAGTCCGTGTACTCATAATTTCAAATAAAGAATGGCCTTGAATGAGCTCCGATTTTATTAAGCTAACCTCCTCACGAAAAAAAGATAAATAATGCTGATTCTCAAAAATACTCAACGCATGACGAACAGACATACCAGATTCCAATAAATGCCCTAACTGCAAAGCAAAAAAGTAAGTTAATATTTGTTTCATAAATGATTTAATAAGGGGGATTTTTAAAAGAAGGTTCATTTTTCTAGAGGCATTCGATTTTTTAATCACATAAAGATAGTATATTCCGATAACAAATACAGTTCCAATAAGGGAGACACTAAATAGAGGCATGAAATCAATCACTAAAAAAAAGAGGGACGTAATAAATGGCGGAGTGCCTTGGAAACTCAAGAACATTTGCGTTAGATGCGGGGCTATGAATTGCTGGAGCATTAAACTCATCAAAACCGTAATCCAAATTAAAACAAGTGGATAACGTAAAATTTTTGATAGCTCCTTTTTCGTTTTCTCTTTCTTTCTGTAAAGGTCGCTTGCTTGTTTAAAAGCTTTTGCTAAATCTCCTTGTTGCTCATAAAAATAAATAAACGATAATACATCGTTTGGTAGAGCAAAAACTTCAAACGCTTCCGAAACACTTACACCTGCTTTCAAATCTTCTTCAACCTTCGCATACAACTGTTGATGTTCAATCGAAGCATGTAACTTTATAAAAGAAAGAGCGATTGTAAGTGGATAACCTTGTTCAAGCAATTGAGCAATACGAGCAAGCTGGTTCACTAATGCTTGGTGATTTTTTCTTAATCTTATTCTATTTTTCACCATAGCCCCTGCCTTTCTATTTCCTCTTCCTCTAAATAGCCTAATGACCATGCTAACCTCACTTCATTTCGCAATTTTCGATACGGAACCTCTTGATTCAATATCGTTTCCCTCAAACGTTCTGCAAAAAGAGTTTCGTATACCGCCTTTCTTCCTCTATAAAGAAAATGACTACATTCCTGTGCTCGCTCTCGTTCGCAATAACGACAAGTTGGTAAAAAAAGTCGTTGTGTCATAATCATTCGTGTCGCTTCCGCTAACTCAGCACGGGTTAATCCAAAATCTAATAAACGAATAATCGCCGAATAACAGTCATGTGTATGCAAAGTGCCAAGCACATAATGACCCGTTAAAGCTGAACGTAATGCCAACTTGGCGGTTTGTTTGTCACGAATCTCCCCAATGACAATAACGTCAGGGTCATGCCTCAGGATCGAATGTAATCCACTTTCAAATGTGATTCCTGCTTTTTCATTTATTTGAATTTGTACCGCCTGTTCAATCGATTGTTCAATCGGGTCTTCAATCGAAATGACCCTTCTGTTCTTTTTCGAAATAAACTCATTTAATAAGGAATATAGGGTTGTTGTTTTGCCAGAACCTGTTGGCCCGGTAATTAACAAAAGTCCATATGTGTAATGAAGCGCTTGGAATAATGAAGGAAGCTGTTTTGGTAAAAGTGGGAGGTTTTGAATCATTGTGGAACTGTTTTGTTTCGATATACGAATCGCTAAACTTTCAGAAGGGGTAGCAGGTAGGGTGGAAAGACGTAATGTATACTTATGGTTTTGTTCAACAAAAGGCAACATCGAACTTTGCGATTTTCTCCGTTCTCCAATATCCATTCCTGATTGATATTTCAAATGACTAATCAATCTTTCGGCTTGTTTGCTCGGTAATCGTTTAACTGATTTAATTTGTCCGTGAATACGCATTTGCACTAAGTAACCTTGACTAGTCGGAATGACATGTAAATCAGATGCTTGATTAACAATCGCTTCTTTTATTAGATTTTGACTCAATTGCTCGACTTCGTACAATATTGATTCCTCCATTCTAATCTTTCTACGGTTAAATTCGACATTTAGTAAAATAATCCTCTTCATCTTGCATGAAAAGAGAATGTTAGGTTATAATACATTTTACCAGTGGGCTATGGCCAAGCGGTAAGGCAACGGATTTTGATTCCGTCATGCGTTGGTTCGAATCCAGCTAGCCCAGTGATTAATAAGACTGCAACAAAAGGTCGCTAAGACCATTGGGCAGTCTTTTTTTATGTCCAAAATCAATCGCTGCTACCCTATTGAAAAAAATAAAAACTCCACCTTTTATATAAAATTTGCTACGATAAAGATGGAAAATAAAGAAGCTAGTTTGTAGGAGATGATGTTCATGCAAACTGCCTATTATCATAAACGAGTGATTCATTTGCCTACTATTGATCGTTCAGAATGGCAACAACTATATAAGGCAGGTATTAAAGGGGCGTTAACTTGTATTCATTGTGGCGAAAAAATGCGTCTACAATTAAGTATAGAAGAACCGGCCCAATTCCTTCACCCTCCCACAACTCTAAGTTGTGTCGATGAAGTGAATGCGTTCGAAAAAAAATATTCTACTAAAAAAGAAGAACCGAAAAAACAAGAACAAGCGTTAAATGGGTTTTCAATCCCACAAAACCGTTCTATCGCTCAAACAAGCGAAACCTATGATTCGAGTTGGAAAAAACCTGAGCCGTTAACGATGATTCCTGATTTTCAACCTACTAAGTCAACAACCATGACTTATCAATCAGAATATAGAAGCCTCTTACAAAACAACGGTATCTATTTAGATGATAATCAATGGTCCGCTGTTGAAACAACGGAGGGGCCTCTCCTCATTTTGGCAGGTGCAGGAAGTGGAAAAACGAGAGTACTTACGACTAGAGCTGCTTATATGTTAACCGTTAAGCAAATTTCTCCAAAAGAAATGATTCTCGTCACGTTTACAGCCAAAGCAGCAAAAGAAATGAAAGCTAGAATGGAAATTTATCCAAACCTTTCGAAACAAACACTTAAACAATTAATGGTCGGGACGTTTCATAGTATCTTCTATAAAATTTTGTTACACCATCACCCCGACCGTTGGCATTCTAGTAAATTGTTAAAAATGGATTGGCAAAGGGACAAATTAATAAAAGAAGCGGGTCGTGAAATTGATATTGATGAAAAAGACTTTGCTTATGACCAAGCATTAACTCAAATAAGTTGGTGGAAAAACCATTTAATTTCCCCTGACCAAGTAAAAGCAGCGGATCAATGGGAAGAAAAAGTTCAATATCTATATAAAAGATACGAAGAAAAAAGAACAAATGAACAAATGTTTGACTTTGATGATATGTTAATCGGTTGTTATGAGCTACTAAAATCAGATGAGCATTTAAGGGCTCGTTATCAACAAAGATTTAATTATGTTTCGATCGATGAATTCCAGGATATTAACAAAGTCCAAGCGGAAATCATAACAATGCTTACGGAAAAATCAAATAATCTTTGTGTTGTTGGTGATGACGACCAATCGATTTATGGCTTTAGAGGTAGTGATCCAGACTATATTCTTTCCTTCCAACAAAACTATCAATCAGCTAAAAAAATCATTCTAAATGAGAATTATCGTTCCAATCATTCGATCGTCTCAGTCGCTAACAAAGTTATTGCCACAAACCGGAAACGATTCAAAAAGACATTAAAAGCTCAGTACCACATTGAAAACTATCCGACCCTTTTTTATCCTTATGATGAGGAAGAAGAAGCAACGATGATTGTGAACGATATAAAAAAACGAATCGAATCCGGGGCAAGACCTGCCGATTTTGCGATCTTATATCGAACAAATACGCATGCAAGAGCTTTATTTGAACGATTAATTGACTCCAGTCTTCCTTTTGTCATTGAAAGTGACGGTGAATCCTTTTATAACCGTAAAACCATTCGTAAAATTTTGGCTTACTTAAGATTGGCTCAAAACGAAGATGATATGAAGGCCGTCCCTGATATGACAAGTGCCTTATTTTTGAAACAAAATGTCGTTCAAGATGTAAAAGCATATAGCATTACACATGACTGCACATTAGTTGAAGCTTTTTCTTATGTAGAAAATCTACTACCTTTTCAATTGAAGAAGTTAAAAGCATTACCGAAACAGTTTCAAACCCTAAGAAAAATGCCACCTGAAAAAGCGATTCAGTATATAGAGTCTGAAATGGGTTTAAAAGACTATATCAAAAAACAAGGCAACGAGGGCAATAAGATGGAGCGCGGTTCTGATGATGTTAGGGACTTAAAAGTAGCGGCAAGACAACATGAAACAATTTCCTCTTTTTTGGAACATGTTGACCATATGATAGCCAAATACACAGAAATCAAGTCACTTCCCCCGTCCAAAGAAGCGATCCAATTAATGACCATCCATAGGGCTAAGGGATTAGAGTATGACCATGTTTATTTGTTAGGTACTGTTGAAGGAAACTTGCCCCATGATTATGCCCTTGAAGCATGGCGAGAAGGCAATGACAACCCTTTGGAAGAGGAAAGAAGACTAATGTATGTGGCGATTACAAGAGCGGTTCAATCCTTATCTATATCCGTTCCAATGATGCGTCGCGGTAAACAAACACAACGTTCTCGATTTGTAAGAGAAGCACAAAAAATGATATCAAAAGCTAGTAGCTTGAACACTTAAAGAGAGGTAGAAAAGAGATAATGAACCATACAGAGATGATCAATAAAACAGAAATATGGGTAAAAGAGCAATTATTCGATGAGAAAAGTGGACATGATTGGTATCACATTAAACGAGTGACAAACCAAGCCATTGTCCTTGCCAATAAAGAACAAGCCGATCTTTTTATCGTCACGATGGCTTCATTACTCCACGATATAGCCGATGATAAATTAATAGAAAATGAAGAAAAAGCCTTAAATTCGATAAAAGAATGGCTCGACTCCATCCAAGTAACTCCCGAGGAGCAAGCACTTATCTTTGATATCATTCAGTCGATTTCTTTTAAAGCTGGAAACGGACAATTACTTCGGACGATCGAAGCAAAGGTTGTTCAAGACGCTGACCGATTAGATGCGATTGGAGCGATTGGAATTGCTAGAGCCTTTACTTATTCTGGACAAAAAGGCCAAGCCATGTATGATCCGACGATTGCTGTACGCGATAATATGACATTAGAAGAATACCGTAACGGCAAATCTTCAGCCGTCCATCATTTTTATGAGAAACTATTTAAATTAAAAGACTTAATGAATACTGAAAGCGCAAAAGAAGAAGCCGAAAAAAGACATTTGTTTATGGAAGAATTTTTGGAGCAGTTTTATCGGGAGTGGGAAGGGGTATAAAGAGAGGTTCTTCTTCATTATTCATTTAGAAAGCCTTACATTCTCACAAAAAAATAAAAAGGAAAAAGAGGCGGGGACATAACTAGCTATAGTAAATAGAAAACGAGTCCATATTCTTTCGGAATCTTTGTGATGGGTTATATGAAGGACCCACTTGTTTTTCTTTTTATAAAGTGAGAGGTATGTTCACCGCTCCTGAGTTCGACTCCAGGCGATTGACGCGGAGCATGACTTTGGAGAGCGGTGAATTTTTACTAATTGGCCTTATAACTTAAAAATATGTGGCTCATTCTCATTATAAATATTTCTCGTATCAAAAATGATCTTTGCCTCTTGTTTGATTAATTCATAATCAATATTTGTATGCTCCGTTAAAATAACGACACAATCATAGTCAGCTATCATTTTAGCTGATAAGATTCGGTGCTTATAAACTTGATTATTCAATTCGATTTGCTTTAAGAATGGGTCATGGTAATCGACTTTAACTCCTCTTTCCATTAACGTTTGAAAAACAGGAATAGCTGCTGACTCTCTCATATCATTTATATCTTTTTTATAAGACAACCCAATCACTAACACATTCCCAACTTTCTTTCCGATAATATCTAGAACTCTTTTTACAATATATTCAGGTTGGTTATCGTTGATTTTTTTAGCAAGATTTATAAATTCTGTATTGATTTTCAGTTCATCTGCTTTCCATTTAAGATACAATGGATCAACCGGGATACAATGTCCTCCAATTCCTGGACCTGGATAGTACGGCGTAAATCCATACGGTTTTGTAGAAGCTGCCTTAATAACATCCCAAATATCTACTTGTAAATGATGACTGATTTGGCTTAGCTCATTCATAAAAGAGATATTAATAAACCGCTGGGTATTCTCGACAATTTTTGTCATCTCTGCAATTCTAGTATTTTTAACAGGGACAAGTTCATGAAAGAGCTTTTGGTAAACTTCTGTTAACCTCTCTAGGCACTGACTTGTCACTCCACTAATAACTTTTGGAATATTTTCTAATGAATACTTTTTATTTCCAGGATCGATTCTTTCAGGTGAATATCCTAAAAATAGATTATCACCAATCTCCCAACCCGCATTTTCTATTAATGGTTTTAGAACCTCTTCGGTTGTTCCAGGGTATGTTGAACTCTCCACAACGATTAATTGCTCTTTCTGCAAATGAGGAATCATAGAATGAAAGGTATTTTTTAAAAAAGAAAGATTTGGTTCAGAATGATTAATTAAAGGAGTCGGAACACAAATAACAATCGTTTCTACTCCCCGAAGTAAAGAATAATCATTTGAATAATTAAATAAAGGAGATTGAACGACTTCTTTAATCTCATCATCTGAAAGATCACTTAAATAGGAATGGCCTTTATTTAAAGCTAATATTTTACTATCATCTATATCAATCCCAAGTACATCGAACCCTTTTTGGTGGCACAGTATAGCTAATGGCAATCCAACATAGCCTAATCCGATAATGGCTATTTTACTCTCCATTTCTTTATACTCCTTTCCAAACACATAAACACGTATGTTGTATGTTTATGAAGAGGTTTACTCTTTGGTAAGGGCCAGATAGAAAAATGGGGTTTTTTAACATACATTTAGTATAAACACTCTACTATTGATACGCCCTCAATATTTCAATCACTGCTTCTTGTTCAGCAATTGTTAAATAAGGATGCATTGGTAAAGCTAGTAATCTTTTTGCCTTCTCTTCTGCAATAGGTAGGTCGCCGACTTGATAACCTAATTTTTGATAGACTTTTTGCAGATGTAGAGGTAATGGGTAATAAATACCGGAGCCTATTCCTTTACTCTCCATATAATGAATGACTTCATTTCTTTTTGGATGTTCAATACAATATAAATGATAGCCGTGGGTCTTACTACCTTTAGAAGTTGGTATGGAAAAACCATTGAAATGCTCCACTACAGAATATTTTTTTGCTTTTTCTACCCTTAAACCATTCCATTCATCTATTTTTGTTAAGCAGATTCTCAAGATAGCTGCATGAATTTCATCAAGCCGACTATTATAACCAATTTCATCGTGATAATATTTTTTCTCACTGCCATGGTGTCTTAGCTTCTTTACCCTATTTGCGATTTTTTCATCTTTTGTCACAATTAATCCCCCGTCACCAATTGATGATAGGTTTTTCGTTGGAAAAAATGAATAGCAACCAATATCTCCTATCGTCCCAACTTTTTCGCCATTTAACTCAACCCCAAAAGCTTGGCACGCATCTTCAATGATATATAAGTGGTGTTTAGTCGCCACTTGTTTTATTTTATCCATCTCACAAGCCTGACCAAATAAATGAACAGGAATAATCGCTTTTGTTCGAGCCGTTACTTTATCCTCAATTAACGTTGGATCAATATTATATGTTTTTGGATCGATGTCCACAAATACTGGCGTTGCCCCCACTCTTGAAATCGCCTCTGCCGTCGCAAAAAATGTAAATGGAGTCGTCATTACTTCATCACCAACCCCAACATCAAGTGCCCTTAAAGCTAATACAAGAGCGTCCGTTCCATTGCCAACATTAATCGCATGTGCAATGTTTAAGTACTGACAAACTTCTTTTTCAAATTGTTTTCCTTCCACACCTAATATATATTGACCACTATCAATGACATTTTCGACCGCTGCTAAAATTTCCTTTTTTAAACTTTTAAATTGCCTGTCAACTTGTATTATTGAGATCAAATTCTTCACCCTCTCGCTCTAAACAATGAATACACATTCTTGACTGAACGGTTTATCATATGCGATTTGAGCTTAATTTGTACGTCCATTCGTCATGGGTTACCCAAACAAAAATGAAAATTGTTCATATAATAAAATATTAATAGCCATTGGAAAGAGGTAAAAAATGAGAAATTCAAATAGAAACAGTAGAAAAGCTTCTTTACAAAATAAAAATGTACTTCTAGGAACGATGGAAATTGCCAACCAAATGTCAAGTATAGCTAAAGGGCTTCATGCAAAAGGTATTAATGGTCGTACACTTAATTATTATCAATCGTATTTAAATTACGTAGACGATTTTCAATTAAATGATTTCAAACTACCTAACACTACTCCACTTAGAAAAAAAATTATAGAATCACTCATTCCAAATTTTGATATTTTTCACTTTCATTTTTCAACTACACTCTTCCCTGACTTAACCGACGTTGAAATCTTAAACCATCTGAATAAACCTATGCTCATGCATCATTGGGGAAGCGAAGTACGAGACTTAGAAACCGCTAAAGCAGTAAACCCTTATGCAAAAATTAAGGTAAATGACTTTAGCCCATTCAAAAAAAATTAGAATATTTATCGACTAAAATCAAATACTGCATCGTGCCTGATCATGAATTGTTGCGATACACAAAAAATTATTATGAAAAAACATTTATTGTCCCATCAATGGTTGATCTTGAACAGTATAAGCCGATTATCAAAGAAAAAACAAAAAACCTCTTGTTGTTCATGCACCAACAAATGCATATATTAAAGGCTCCTCGTTCGTTATAGAAGCAATCGATAAATTAAAGCTTGAATACGATTTTGATTTTCAATTAGTTACAGGACTCTCCCACGAGCAAGCAAAAGCCATTTATCAAAAAGCTGATTTAATTATTGATCAGCTACACATCGGAAGTTATGGTCTCTTTGCGATTGAATCGATGGCGATGGCCAAACCAGTGATTTGCTATATTAGTGACTATATGAAAAAAAATTATCACCCTGATTTACCTATTATTTCAGCAAACCCTAGTAACATTTATCATGTTATAAAAAACACTTTAAACAATCTTGATGCCTTACCGCAAATCGGACTAAAATCAAGAGCATATGTTGAAAAAAATCACGATATTTTAAAAAACACAGATAGAATCACTCAAATATACAAATCTATTCTCTAAACGGATCAAAAAAGGCTGTTCATAAGGTCAATACGACTCATGCGACAGCCTTTTGTTTATTTTTCATTTAACCACTCTAACGTACACTTTAGCCCCTCATCCACTTTAAATTCAGGACGCCAATTTAGGTGTTTTTTCATTTTTTTAATTGAAAGTTGTCTTCTCTCCACGGTATCGACATCTCTTTTTTCTACATAAACCACTGGATAATCTTTTTTACGATAAATAGATGTAACAATTTTACTTAAATCATTTATCGTTGTTTCAATCCCTGTTCCAACATTGTAAATCTCCCCTATAGCCCGCTCATTTGTGGCAACTGTCAAAAAAGCCTCAATTGCATCGTCTATATAAGTAAAGTCTCTAGTCTGTAGACCATTTCCATGTATTTGAAGTGGTTCATTTGACTTTATCGCTTCAAAAAACTTTGCTACAACACCACAATACGGATTTGATGCTAGCTGCCCTGGTCCAAAAACATTAGATAGGCGAACAATTGTACAAGGGAGTTCGTAATTTTGCTGATAAAGAGTGACATATTGCTCAGCACAGTATTTACTAGCCGCATATGGTGTGTTAATGTTTTTTTCCTTTTCTTTTGTCGGAAAATTTGTAGCCACCCCATAAATAGATGATGTGGAAGAATAAACGAATCGCTTTAACCTTTTGGCATGTAACTTAGTTTGCTCTAATAAAACTAACGTCCCTAACGTATTCACTTCTAAATCTTTTTTTAGTTCTTGCATCGACATCACTAGATTCCTTGCTGCCACATGAAAAACATAATCGACATCTTGTAAGATCACGGCTAACAACTCTTCATTTAATATACTGTCGTTATAAAAGTGAATTTTTTTAGACTTAGGAATTGAATGTTCATTGCCAGTCGTCAAATCGTCAATAATTGTCACTTTATCGGCTTCTGGCAAAATCCTTTTTACTAATTGGGAACCAATAAAACCAGCTCCCCCTGTGATTAAGACATGACCTAACCTCATAATAACCTCCTCATTCCAAAGACTTAAGAATTTAAATATATGATAAATTAACCATTTAATTTATATTATCTTTGTTTTTTGATTGAATAAAAGCTTTAATATCTTGTACCATCTTATGTGCACGATGAATCGATGTATGATGGCACTGAACAAACTGATATCCTTGATCGATAATTTTTTTTCGTTCTTCTTCATGTTTCAAATAATACTCATACTTCTCTTTAAAATTGTCTTTTGTACAAACAACATAATGAATTCCATCAATAAACCCTAACTCTTCTATATCAGGAACGTACTCTGCCAGTAATAATGTCCGACTACCTAGAGCTTCAAAAAATTTTCGGACAGGATACTCATAAATCGAACCACATGTAAAAAAAATCTTAGAACGGTTCAATTCCTTTGAAAATTGTTCATCAAAAATCCCCTTATCCACAGGAGACATATGCGGATGATATTTAAACCCTCCCACACCTCTCATTTCTTCTAACACCTTTGCTCTAAAAGGATATTTACTATCAATATGCCCCATCAATAAACCTGAAATATTTTTAGGCAGCTTCCAATCTTTAAAAACACGAGAGTTAATCGAAAAAGGAAACCATCTAAATTGCGCTTTAAATTGCGGAAAACTTTTTAAAAATGGAGCTTTTGTAACGGAGAAAATTAAATCAATTTTATTGTGAATAAAATACCTTTGTCGCAAGCTTTGGTCCGTTCTTTCATCAATGACAACACAGCCCTTAGGAATCGAAACCGTCTCTAGTCCTGTAATAATTGGAGCAAGAGCACTTCTATTGGCATTATCATAATGTAAAATAAAATCCGGTTGTTTCGGAAATTTGTTTAAAATATCTTGTATATGACCATCTTCATGCCAATAATAAACATCGGCAAAATATTGTAATGGTTTTAGTAAATCATACAAACTTTTATGTTTAGGGAATTTCCTCCAAAACTCCCTTACTAAAATAAGAATAACGAGTTTCTTTTGTCCCAAAACCTTATCCCTCCTTGCAAACTAATAAGATAGTATATGCAACAAACTTACAGAACGATTGAACAAACGTTGAATTCTGCTACAATATTAAAAAGGTAAAAGACACAAACATGATACAAACACTAAAAAAAATATTTAAACTAGAAAAAAACTACCGAACAATTGTCGATAGTTTTTTAGCCAATTCCAAAAGACTCTACTTTCTTTTTTTGCTTTTAACCTTTTTCTTTTTACTTCCTAATTTGCTCTCTAAATAAGCTTTATTATGCAATACAGATGGATCTTCCGGACGATACTCTCCTGCCTTTTCATTATGATAATAAGATTTGTTATAATTACCAAGCTTGTCGTAACATACACATAGCTGTAAATGAGGATACCAGGTCGAATAGGCAGGATAGCTAAAGCTCCACTGATTTAAATCTGGCTTTAATTCAATTGCCTGCTCATACCAGTAGACAGCATGCTCATATTCTCCTTTTTGCTGATTATGGTACCCAATACGACTACAGACTTCCGGCCTCGGTGTTTTAGAAAAAGCAAAAGACTGAAAAAGCGATTCTAACTCTTTATCCAGTTCTCCTAAATGGCGATGGCAATCCGCTTTATTAAGACACGCATAAAATTTATCCTCGCTCCATCCATCTTTTTTGGCGATATTTTTTTCATATGCTTCTATCGCCTCTTTTGGAAAACCGTTTTCCCTTAGTTCATTTCCATAATAGAAATAATCTCTAGCCGAAAAAACATCTCCTCTTTCTAACTTTTCTTTATAAATAGACAGATTTCTACTGACTGAATGCTTTAGTTTTTTATGAGTAATGGCTACATCTGAATTGATGATTTTTCCGTAAACATTTAAATAATTATGAACATCCCCTTCCCACTTAAAGTTATTCTCTCTCTTTACTAAACGATTTCTTCTATACCTAAGCGTCACATTCCCATACTGATCCATCCCAGCATTATAAAACATCGATACAGAATCAACTGATAGATTTAACGTTTTCTTTAATTCCTTCAGTTTCTTTTGATCTTCTTTTAATAAAACATCATCAGCATCTAAATATAAAATATAATCTTTTGTGGCATATTTAAAAGATTCGTTTCTTGCTGCGGCAAAATTTCCTGTCCACTCGTAAAAGAAGACTCGATCTGTATATTGTTTAGCAATTTCAACAGTTCGATCGGTCGACCCTGTATCGACAATATTAATTTCATCAACAATATCTTTGACCGTATCCAATCCTCTTGCTAATACTTCTTCTTCATTTTTAACAATCATACATAAACTAATCGTTACCACAACTCTCCCCCTCACTCTAGAATACTACGGCTCCCTTTTTAATAATTTGGCTGGATTGCCGACGACTGTTGACCGTGACGCCACATCCTTTGTCACAACAGCACCAGCCCCAACCACCGCTTCTTCTCCGATTTCGATATTAGGCAACAAAGTCGCATGATTGCCAAGTTTGGCTCCTTTACGAATTCTCGGTCCTGTATGTTTCCCTTTTCCAGAAGCCATATATTTATCATTGGACATCGAACAACACGGCCCAATAAAAACGTGCTCTTCAATCACAGTATCCGCCGTAATATAAGAACCTGTTTGAATTGTCGTTTTTTCCCCTATCGTTGTATTTGGTTCGATGATAACTTGTCGACCAACAATCGTCTGTTGGCCGATTTTTACTTGTTCTCTAATGCTAGATTGATCAGCAATAAACGCATGATTACCAATCTCACTGCCACGGTAAAGAGTCACTTGTGCTCCTATCAATGTATGACTTCCGATAATAAGCGGTGCTAAATGAGCTTCAGGTTTCCTCGCCATTTTTTTATTTGATGAAGGTAATTTTCCTAAAATCGATAAATCTTCAATTCGGACATGATCTTGAATAATCGTATCCTTTTTAATCACACAATGATGGCCAATTTTGACTCCCTTACCAATTTTGACATTTTCCTCAATGATTACGCATTGACCAATTTCAACTTCATCTCCTATTTGAACAGTTGGATCAACATTCATTTTGAACCCTCCCAAGCACTCATTTCACCTGTCTGAAAATCTTCTAATGGTAACTGAACAACTTCCTGATTTAATGCCGAACGATATAAAGCAAAAATCGTTTCCAAAGCACGTATTGACTCTTCCCCATCAGCAACAAATTCTGACTTTCTTCCGGCTATACAATCAAGACATGCCTTATACATTCTCACTTGTTCTAATCCATCATGATCCAAACCTTCAATTGGGACTTCCTCATGACCGTTAATGATAAAACGCTCAACCTCGTCAAGCTTCTGACCACGAATTACAACCGTTCCTTTCTCAGCAAATAATTTTAGCGAATATCCCCTGTTATTTGGTAAAGCAATCGAATTTGCTTCAATGACCCCTGTTGAACCATTTTTAAATTTTAATATCCCAATGGCCACATCCTCCGTTTCTTTATATTCATGGACCCTTTTTATCTCACCTTGAACACTTTCTAAGTCCCCCATAAACCACGTTAATAAATCAACCATATGAATGCCCTGATTAATAAGCATTCCCCCATCATGTTTCCAAGTACCTCGCCAAGCAGCCTGCTCATAATAATCTTTTGAACGATTAATTTCGATTGTTCCTACCCCATAAATGATTTCACCTAATAACCCTTGCTTCAACACTTCTTTTATTTTTAACATCGAAGTCAAAAAACGGAGCTGATAACAGACAAATAGATAGCACCCTCTCTTCTTAGCAAGCTCTGTTAAATCACTCGTTTCTTTTAAAGATAAGGTTAATGGCTTTTCAACTAAAACATGTTTCCCTGCTTTTAAAGCTTTTTCAGCTATTTCGGCATGAAAGCCTGACGAAGTAGCAATTAAAACAAGATCTATATTCTGATTAGAAAGCATTTCTTCATATTTTTTATGCATTAAAATCAAATTTGAAGTATTTTTTAAATGACTTCTAATAAGATTCATTCTCTCACTTGATAAATCACTTAGAGCAACGACTGTAAGTTCCTTTAACTGATCTATCGTTTGGCAATGCTTCTCTGTAATCCGACCACATCCAATGATTCCAAGTTTCAAACTATCTCCCTCCCTTTCTTTACATAATGATAAAATATGCAGAACTATTGAAGAGTTCTATTACAAATCAACATTCTTAATGGATTAGATAAATAATTTAGCTAATTAATCCATTGTCTTAAAAAAAAAGTCTACCGACAGTCTTGTTTAGCAAGACCTCTTTGGCAGACTTAAAACAAATGATAACTAGATGTTAAAAACCTTTCTTAAATAATATTTATTCCAGCACTTGCATTCCCTTCAATTACAGAAACTAAATCTACTCCACCTGTCACTTCTGAAGAAAAGACCATTAACAATCTCGTTCCAGTAGTAACTGGGATACTTAAACCATCCGTAGTTCCTGCAGCCGTTTCACCAACCACAATTGTTCCGGTTAACGGCGGTTCTAAAGTAACAGTTGCCCCTGGAACTTCTGTAAATTCATTACTTAATGGTTCAGCACTAAATAATTGAGCCGTTATCGTTACCTCACTTCCGACTAAATCTACTCCAAGCGTTGTACTAAAGAAAGCAGAGATCGATGTTATCGTTCCATCTCTTGGAACGGTAAAGGCCGTATTTAAAAGCTCAGTCGTATCAATTACTCCACCTACTAATTCTACACCAGGAACTGAACTACCAAAACCTATTAAACTTGACGTGTTGGCCAAACCGCCAATAACAGTTGTTAGAACGGCTGGTACCGTTCCTGAAGAAAATGGAATAATCGAACCATCACCGACTGGACCTGTCGGACCTGGGGGACCTGGGGGGCCTGCTGGACCTGTCGCTCCTGGGGGGCCTGCTGGACCTGTCGCTCCTGGGGGGCCTGCTGGACCTGTCGCTCCTGCTGGACCTGTCGCTCCTGTTGGACCTTCTGGACCTGGTGGGCCTTGTGGACCTCGTGGGCCAATTCCACCGCGATCAAACGGATCACGACGACCAGCTATACCACCAGCAAAATTAAGCGGTAATCTACTTTGACTGCCACAACAACTTCTATTATTTTTAAATTTCATATTTTCACTCCTTTCAGTGTTTGATTCATATTATGTGAACTCTGACTAACCGGCTTGTATTTACAACCATTTATAAATAAATGATTCAAACGCCCATAAAACTACTCCCACCTATAATCGTAGCCAGTTTTTGCAAAAGGAGTCTTCTCACTGGAAAATGATAAAAAACATAAGAGACAGCCTCTCTACATATTTATAAAAAAAGACATCATATATGGAGGTATCCTGATGACTAATCAAATAAGTAAAGATTCTTTAACAAAGCTTACGGCCACTCAATTGCAACAACGTATTATCCATTTACAGTCAGAGTTAAAGAAATATAAATACTTGGTCGAGCAATATCAAAATAATTATCACTATAATTTGATAGATACACTCAAAGAAGAAAACGAGCTAAAAAATCAAGAAATTGACGAACTAAACGAAGCACTGCAAAACGAGAAAAAAAATTCAAAAAATATCTTCAAAGAAGTATCGCGATTAAAAGAAAAGTACGAACAAGATCTTCAAACACTCAGACAGCTAAACGAATCATTAAAACAAGAAATACAACAAATACAACAAACAAAACAAATAGAAAATGTAACAAATGATTCAGCTGAAATAACAGATTCCAATACAAAAGATGAAGAGATATATCCATTTTTACAAAAGAATTATAGTGATTATCCAACTAAGAAAACACAATCTACTGAAGAGAAAAGCAACAGCTGGTTTTATAGAAATTTTCAAAAGAAAAATAATGAAGATTAAAAAAAGGTGAACCACTTAAGGTCCACCTTTTTATTCTCAAATTAACTTCCTCCTAAATTTGCAATCCGATTCAAATAGAGGGATGCGTTCGTAACCTCTAAAGTGATTGGAAGTACCGCTCCAGTTACAGGTGTAATTGCTAAACTATAAACTTGACCACTAAAAATACTTAATGGAAAGTTTGGTAAAGTGACACGTTCTGGTGTTGCTGCAAGTACAATTGTTTGTTCTGTTCCGGCAATTGGTTCGCCATTTCTTAAAATACTTACTACTACAGACTCCCCAACTCCCGCTGTAGCTGCAATGGTCAGATCATAAGTCGCATTATAAATACCAGAATTTTGTGAGGCGAATTGGGTAAAATCTGGTGATGCGATAAAGCCTCTTAACGTAACATTTTCATCCAGAACAAGTGGAACTGGTAGTTCTGCTGTATCAAGAGTTACAGTTTGAGATGCATTGGAAGCAAATAAAAAGCTCGGTGTAACAATTTGACAAAAACTTTTACGCTTTCGTTTTGGACATGCTTGTAAAAAACCAGTGTCATTTATAAAATAACGCGGTGAACAACAATCCATATTAATCTCTCCTTTCATTTGTATGGTTCATTCTATTAGCCAATCAACTATCTAGCTTGTATGATTTACCTATTTATTAGAAAATTCCACTAAAGCCTTAACCCAAATCAATCAAAAATGAAAGATTTTCTATAAATAAAAAATGACAAATCTTCTATAAAATAAGATTTGTCATTTAGATGATCCCATTGAGAATTATTCACCTTGGCCGCAGCAATTTTTTTTCGCTTTTAAATCGGAATCTGAGGCTGTCATTCTTTTTACTTCTTTTCTAATTACTTCAGTTCTCGTAATTTGATTAGAGCTCCATCTTTTAACATTTCGAACGGATTTTCTATTTTGATAAAACTTTCTCATAAGCGCACCCCTCCTTCTTCATACATACAATATGTATAGGGCTTCCCCAACTTTTATCTTTTTCTTAAAAATGTGCATTCGCCCGTTTTTACCGAATCGCCTTATCACAATACACAATCTTGGGGAATTATCATAATATACAGTAGTCTGAATACCTACTTTCGTTCATTCGAAAAGCAGGTGAAAAAAATAGGAGGTTAAATGATGAAATCCAAAAAACATAATATTTGCATTAATGCAGAAAAAGTTTATGACTGGGTTATGCGTCCTGTTGAAGTGCAACCAATCAGCATCACAAATGCTGATTTAGCAGAATTAACAGCAGGATTATACGACGCGACTGAGTACGACAATTTCTGTCAATTCTTAACGGCTAATCATCCTTGCTACACAACAAAATGCCGTGTGTTAGAGGATACACTTTATACGCAAGAAATTACTCAATCTCACGGTCGTCAAAAGGTTGAAGTCACATTACCAAATGGCGAAACGGTTACTTTATACCGGGTTAAAATTTTAGCAAAGGGACAAATGGAAATCGCCGTTATGGATGATGATGATTGCTTCACATTAAATGAGCCAGTTGAGTTCTTCACGATTCAAACGTTGTATTTATGTGCTCCAAAAGGAACATGTGTAGAAGCGTGTATCGTTGAAGGAGAATGTGACGCTGAGTTTGTTTGTACAGAAAACTTCCAGCAATTAGATATTTCTGTAAGCTTATGCTTAGATGTATTTGTAACTGACTTCGTAAAGATTGAAGTCGAAGCAGCTTACTGTCACCCTCGTAATGAATTACCGATTAATGATGTCGTATGCGGAACTAAAAAGCGTCCACCAAACTGTGATGTCATCTTCCCAGGAATGACCAAGGATTATTAGAAAGAATGGCATAACGAGGAGAGGGTAACCCCCTCCTCGTTTTTTTCTTCTTAAATCCCTTCACCATACATAGATATATAATAACCATCGATAAATAGGAGGGAGTATATGTCTAAAACACCTTCAACTACATCATTTCACGATAAAGAAATTCAATATAAACAAAAGCTTCTCCATTATCGTTCTGAAGTGACTAAACTAACGAATGAAGGCCAAAAAAAAGACCAACTACTTAAAGAACAGCAAGATACGATTCTTTCTCTTAAAGAAAAAATAAAGCAGATTCCTCAGGAAATAATGGCAGTCGATCCTAAATTATACGAGGATACTTTTATTATCCAAAGTTATTTTGCCTATTCAATGATGATCCCTAAGGAAGATCATACTGTCACTATTAAAGGTCATTTTATTATGAAAAACCTTGGCACAACTCCATTACATGAACCAATCATTTGTTTTGTTTTCAATCAGCCTAAACTTTCTAATTTAGCAGGAAAAATAAGTCACCCAAAACAGAGAGACTTAAATATGTATTTAATGGATGATCAAAACCTCGAACAATCTTGGTCCTTCACCGAAAATCAGTCAAGGAAAGAAGCAAAGAAAACCGGCCAATATTGGCTTCGACCTAATAATATTCAGAAGTTAGAACCAAATGAAACACTCAGTTTTTCTGATTTTGAAATTGAAATTCCAAAAGGAGTAGATAATCCATCCTTTGTCGTTGATGCTTATATATATGGCAGAGAAATTTCGGAAGGGAAAAGTGCTGACAATCAAATCATGTGCAATATATTTTAATAAGTAAAAGCTATCGACTCAATGCTCGATAGCTTTTACTTATTATTAACCTTTTAATAACGCTTCTAAAAAGGATGCCACCCCAGCAATAGCAAGTACAATAAAGATTGGCCACATAATCGTAGGTACCCACCAAAATAATAGAGCAAATAATATCGCCACCCATAACCCAGAGCACCAATAACAACTAAGGAGCTCACCTATAAATCGTCGTATCCCCTTTCCTCTAGGAGAAACAAACTCAAAAACCTCACCACTACTCATTTCCTCCTCGCGAATCATTTGAAACGGCTTCCTGAGGAAATTTGTAATTTTATCAAACACGATTAAATGGGTAAATCGAAAAGTAGCCAAGGCAATAATGACAAACTCCATCCATGACAATTCCATATTATCAACCCTCTTAATAAATTGAATTCACTTCCTATATATATACGTTGCTTTTATAAGATTGATATTGCATTTGCGAAAAAGATGAGTATTTTTTACACACCATCCCCGACCAACGCACTCTCCCCAACAAAAAAAACAGGCCAACAAAGTTAATCCTTTGCTAGCCTGTTCTTCTTTCGTTATTATAGCGATAAAATATTGTAGCCACCATCTACGTGTAGCAGCTCTCCTGTAATACCACGAGCTAAATCACTCATTAAGAATAAAGCTGTATCGCCAACTTCTTCCTGTGTTGTTGTTTTGCGTAAAGGTGCTCTTTCTTCGATTTCTTTTAAGACATCGTTAAACCCACCAATTCCTTTTGCTGCTAAAGTACGAATAGGTCCAGCTGAAATCGCATTAACACGAATGCCATCTTTTCCGAGGTCATTCGCTAAATATTTAACACTCGCATCAAGCGAAGCTTTGGCAACTCCCATGACATTGTAGTTACGGACTACTTTTTCTCCACCTAAGTATGTCAATGTAACGACGCTTCCACCTTCTGTCATTAATGGTCGAGCTGCTTTCATAACCGCCGTTAGTGAGTAGGCACTAACATTATGAGCTAACAAAAAGCCGTCTCTTGTTGTATTTAAATATTCCCCTTCAAGCTCTTCTTTATTAGCAAATGCGATACAATGAGCGATACCGTGAATAACACCAACTTCTGCTTTAATTTCAGCAAACGTTTTTTCAATTTCTGCATCATCTGTCACATCACATGGTAAAATTAAATGACCTTCGTTATCTAATGTTTCAGCTAAACTACGGACATTTTTTTCTAAACGCTCTCCTGCAAAAGTAAAAATTAAGCGAGCTCCTGCTTTTGATAACGATTGAGCGATTCCCCATGCAATACTTCTTTTATTCGCCACACCCATTACCACATATGTACGGCCCGTTAACGACAATTCAATCATTGAATTCCCTCCATTTGATTAATAGTAGTTATTAGTATCAAGTACTAATTTTTATTTTACCATAATTCCTTTTCACTGAATAGCCTTTCATTAAGATGCTACCCTTTATTCACATTTGCTACTTATTAATTAAACTTTTTTCACAAAATACAACACAAGTTCTATCTCATCCACACTTCCACTCGACCTAATAATAACTAAAAACAACTTAAAAAAAACATCAGATGAATCCATTCACCTGATGTTTTACTCTTTTTTAAGAATGATAAGCTTTAGGATTTAAAACACTTTTTGGTGCTTCAATCCCTTTTGTTCCTCTTGAATCAACATGCTTTTCTTCTGGAGAATAGAGGACAATAAAACTTTCTGATGCTGTTTTTGATAAGTTTCTCGGTAAATTCTCTAGTTGCGGGTCCCAACCGAGAGTCCCTTTCCTTGTACTTAAAGCGATGACGAGATCATCTTTTTTCAGCTTATCCAATCGTTCATAAAATAGATCCCATTCTTCTAATTTTTCAAACGTTAAGTTTAAACTAGAATTAGAAGTAGCATAAGCTTCCTTATAATGAGCGATTTCATCGTTAATGATTATACAATGAATCGACATTCCAAGTTCAGTAGCGAAAGTTCTAATCACATCCATAGCCGCATAAAACCCAGCTTTATGAGTATAACCTGTTGGTACAACGACAACTAACCGTTTCATTGTATTTATAGGATATTCGATTTTAGTCACGAGAATCGTTTGTGTTGAACGCTCAAGAAGTTGATCCAATACACTCCCAAAAATTCGTTGTGGAGTCGATAATTTTCCATTCCAACCAATAACAGCCGTCGTAATTCGACTTTCCTCCATCGCACGGATCATACCGGTCGCGATATTTCGATCGACACGAGTGAGCGTTTGAACAGGTACTTCCGCCCCCGCCCCATAACTAACGGCTTCATTTAAAACCTTTTCTGCCTTCACTAATGTTTCGGATGAATTTTCACCACTTTGGGCAACACTCAACGCATATAATGGTTCCTTTGAATTTCCCCGAACAATAAAAGCTAAATCTAATAGCGATTGTAACGTATGCGGATTTGCTACAGGAATCATCACACGCTCTGGAGCTTGATTTGATTCATATGGTCTTTTCTCTTCAAGCAACGCTAGAACTTTTGAGTATTTTTCTACTAAGAACGGTCCAATTAAACATGTAATTAAAATTTTTATAATCATGGCGTTTACGACCGCTTCACCTAATAAACCTAATTCATATCCGACCATTGTTGCCGCTAAAGTCGCTGCCGCTTGTGGAACAGATAAACCAAACATTAAAATTTGTTCTGCTTTCGAATAGTTATAAATTTTTCCAGTAATGATCGCCGCTAATAACTTTCCGAGGATAACAAATACGACGACGATCCCTGCCATTATCCATGTATCAGGATCTGTTAAAATGACCCTTAAATCAACTAACATCCCAACCGATAAGAGGAAGAACGGAATAAAAATCGAATTCCCAACAAACTTTATCCGATTCATTAATGTTCCTTGCTCAACGATAAAGCGATTAAGCGCCAGACCAGCAAGGAAAGCACCAATAATCGCTTCTATACCTGCTAGAGTTGCTCCATAAGCCGTTACGAATAAAACCGACATCACAAAAACAAACTCGGAATTGCCTTCACTTCCTAAAGTCCGGAAGAAAAATTTAGAAATTCTAGGTACTATTAAAAAGACAGCAAGAACAAAAATCAGCAAGGAGATGACCATTGTCACCCAAAACTCAGCATTGAGCACTCCATGTGAAGCACCAGCAACTACGGCTAAGATTAAGAATGCGGTTGTATCTGTAATAATCGTTCCACTAATCGTTGTCGTAACCGCTTTATTTTTGGATACACCTAACCGGCTCGCGATCGGGTATGCTAACAACGTATGTGAACCAATAATGGAACCTATTAAAATCGCTGCGAGTAAAGAATAGCCGATTAATAATGTCGAGACCGTTCCTAAAATAAAAGGAATAAGAAAGGACAATGTCCCGAACGTTAAACTTCGATTTCGATATTTTTTAAAACCATCTAAATCAATTTCTAATCCGGCGATAAAAAAGATAAAATGAAGGCCAACTGCCCCTAATAACAATATCGTCGAATCTCTTGCTAATAAACCTAAACCATTGGGTCCAATGATGAGACCTGCTAGGATTAACCCAATTATTCCTGTCACTTTAAATTTAGCCATAATTAGTGGAGCAATTAAGAAGATAACCATGGCAATAGCAAATATTAAGACAGGATCTGTTACAGGTTGAGCAAACACTTAATCCACACCTTCCGTTCATTCTTCTAAATCATTTATTTTTATTATCATTTTTCACTACTAGATTCAAATATCTTCTAATCATAAAAATGGTCCGAAGAAAAGTCAATCATTTTTTTAGATAGTCTCTTATAGACGATGCCACTTAAGTGTATCTCTTTCTTTTAAACACCCGTTAAACTATTAATATTTTCGTTTCACTTAAGCTAAAAGAGGGTATCGTACACTTATCAAAGGATTGCTTTTTATTTTAAAAGAGGTGATAATATTGGGGTTAAGTCCAGAACAAGAGAGGCGAAAAGTTCCTCCTACATATCGCGAAGACCAAAAAAGAACTGAACAAAATGAACGCTTTGAAAAAATCGTTGATAAGTTAGATGAAATAACGACTAAAGGTCTTTTAAAAGACATGGCCTATCATTTTTCTGATAAAAAAGAAGTGATCAAGGTTAATTTTATTGCCGGTCTTTCACGTGGAGTTGGCTTAACATTAGGAACTGCAATATTTATCGGGATTTTCATTTTCCTTCTTATTCAAATGAGTTCATTACCGGTTATCGGTCAATGGGTAGCCGAGTTTTTGGAGATGGTAGAAAATTACAGAACACAAATTTAATGTGTCTAAATAAAATTAGAGGTGATCAAAATGGAATGGTTAGGTATTGGAGTACTCATTTTAGCAATTGCCATCGCAGTCGGCATCGGTTTCTTAATTCCTGTTTTAAACAAGCTCACAAAAACACTTGATAACACGGCTCAAGTAATCGGCCAAGCCGAAAAAAGCTTAGAAGATATTACAGGAGAAGTAAAACTTGTTCTTTATAACACAAATGAAACGTTATTAGATGTCAATCAAAAAGTGAAAAAGTTAGATCCTATTTTTGATACTATTGAAGATGCCGGGAATGCGACCCATCATTTAACCGCAACATTAGCTCAATTCACAGATAAAAAAAATGAAAAATGTCAAAGATGGCATTGACGTCACCAAGCAAAAAAATGTCAAAGGACTCGTCCGTGCCGCAGCATTCTTTTATTATTTACGTAAAAAGAAGAAATGAAAACAGACTAGCAAAGTTCAAAAAAAGAGCTTTGCTAGTCTGTTTTTTGGAATGAGTTTCAACTTCAGTGAAGAACTCTTTGCCCCTATGACAAACCCAAGTTCTGCTTTAACTGCCACATATCTTTTGGCATCTCTGCTTTAATAAGGAGCTGTTCGTTTGTAAATGGATGCACGAGCTCAAGTTTATAACAATGGAGGGCTTGCCTTGGTATGAAATTTAAATGCCCGCCATATAAATCATCTCCACATAAAGGATAACCGCGTGAAGAAAAATGAACTCTAATTTGATGAGTTCGTCCGGTTTCTAGCTCAATCCGAACATAAGAATACTGCTCACTTTGTGCGATCACTTCATAATGTGTTCTCGCCCTTTGCCCGGCTGGATGCACCATTCTTTCGATAATGCTATCTAGTTTCCTCGCAATTGGGGCATCAATAACCCCTTGTCTTGGTGTTACACACCCTTCGACAATCGCTTCATAATAGCGTTTTAACCTTTTATCCTGCTGTAGTTTCGATAATTTATCATGGGCAAGTCGATGTTTGGCCACGACTAATAAACCTGAAGTGTCCTTATCAAGACGATTCACCGCATGAAACGTTGCCGCAATTCCCTTTTGCTCATAATAACCGAGCACTGCATTTGCTAAAGTACCCGTTGGATGTTCTTTAGATGGAATCGTCAACATTTGAATATCTTTATTAATAATTAATAAATGCTCATCTTCATAGCAAATATCCAGATTTTTATTTTCAGGCGACAAATTGGCACTCGGTGTTTCACTCGGTAAGATAATCCTTACTTTATCCCCCTCATATAAAATCGCCCTCACCGTTTTCTCCTGCTCATTCACAACAATTCTTCCATCTTGATGCTTAATTTTTGCCAGGGTTCGACGTGAGATTTGTTGCCTTTCTAATAAAAAATCTCTTAATAACCTGCCTTCATCTTCTTTTGTTACAGTCCATGCTAATTGAACTTGCTCTTTATTCACCGATAAAGGACTCCTTCACCCTTTTCCAAAATGGGAATGGACGAAAACGAGCAAATCGAATTTTTTCATCCGCGACCCGACATTGAATCGAAACAATGTCTTCAAAAATAGGGTTATAATGATCAATCGAAACTTGAACATGGACTTTATTTAAAGGTTTTAATAAACAAGTATGATGCTGAGGTAAAACAAGGGGCGAACCAACCGTACGATAGACACGATTATTAATGGAAGCCATCTCTGCAATTTGAATGGATGCGAGTGATGGATGTAAAATCGCTCCACCTAATGCTTTATTATAAGCTGTACTTCCAGAAGGAGTCGAAATACATAAGCCATCTCCTCGAAAAATTTCAAATGCCTCGCCTTTAATTTCAACACTGCTAACAAGCGAACCTTCTATACTTTTAACAGTACATTCATTTAAGGCTAAATGGCGTGTCTCTTTATGACCTTTGGACACGATAATCACTTCAAGCAATGGATATTCGACAACATGATAAGGTGTTTTCGCAATATGAATGACAAGCTTTTCCACTTCTTCTGGCATCCAATCGGCATAAAAGCCTAAATGACCCGTATGTATCCCAACGAATGCTGTATCTTCAAGACGATGGCTATAATCATGGAAAGCTTGTAAGAGCGTGCCATCCCCACCAACTGTAATAACTAAATCAGGCTCATCTTCATTTAAATATAATCCAAAGTCAAGAAGATACGTTTCAATTCGTTGCTTAAGTGTATTTGAAACGTCATCTCCCCGAGAAGTGACTGCAAATTTCATCGTTTTACCTCCATCCAAAAAGCTACAGCTTCCGCCCTTGTTCTTGTTTTGTCGTAATTATTTTTTGGGCTTCCCTAACCTCTTCACGTATAATCGACATTTCTTCGTCCAAAAGAAAGGCCGCTTCAGCTGAACGCTGCAATTTCATTTTGACATCTGCTGGAATTTCTCCACTATATTTATAGTTTAATGAATGTTCAATTGTTGCCCAAAAATTCATCGCCATCGTTCTTATTTGTAATTCAACCAGAATCTTTTTCTCCCCTTCAATTGTTTGAACAGGATAATTGAGGATCATATGATAAGAACGATAACCACTAGATTTTTTCTCGCTAACATAATCAATTTCTTCGATAATTTCAAAGTCTTTTCTCGAACGAATTAACTCCACAACGGTTTCAATATCCTCAACAAACTGAGTCACAATTCTTAATCCTGCCAAATCTTGCAACTCTGCTTCAAGACGATCCAGTGGAATATTTTTTCGACTCGCTTTATCAATAATACTAGAAATCGGCTTCACACGCCCGGTCACAAATTCAATCGGTGTATGTTTGGAAGACTTTTGATATTGTTCACGTATTCCTCTTAATTTCACTTTTAATTCATCAACAGCTTGTTTATAAGGAGTTAAAAGGATTTCCCATTTTCTCATTTAACCACCGTCCGTTAACATTCTCACTTATAACATAAATTCACTCGTTACGACTTTTTCTAATTCTTCCCCGTAATTGCCATTGCCTGCGATGTTCTCTAATAAAAAGCTCAACTCATGATGAAGTGCCTTTAACTCAACCGTTACTTGATCAGTTAATTTCACATCAACTCGTTGTTCTTGCCTATGTATGTCGGCTAAATCCTTCCAAAGTTCCTGTGGGATTGTCACATAATAAAATTGTGTCGAATCTTCTAAAATGTATATAAAAGCAAGTTGGTCAGAATCAACAAGCATTCGTTCCCCATCCTTTAATTCAAGAGCCAATTGTTCGTCTATGACCTCTTCCAAAATTAAAGTCATTGTTTCATCATTTTTTTCAAATTTTTTTGCGATTAACTTTTTCATTAAAAACAACACGACCTCTCAATACAATAATCACTTTGATCTTATTTTAACACATTTTCTAGATTCGATATATGAAACCATCTTGTTTCCATACGTTGTCGGCATTGAGCTTACGATCGGGATATGACATAATAAATGAAGAGATAAAAGAACCATTCGGAAGGGAATGAAAAGTGGAATGGCAAAAGAAGTTGAAATTGAAGTGAAATCAATGCTTAGTAAAGAAGGGTATCAAACACTGATTAAACAATTTAACCTTAGTGAAAATGAAGCTTTTGAACAGGAGAACCATTATTTTGATACAAAAGACTTTCAGCTAAGGGAGAAAAGATCTGCTTTAAGGGTACGAGAAAAAAATCGTTCATATACATTAACACTGAAACAACCCCATACAGTTGGCTTATTAGAAACACATCAACCACTAACAGAGCAGCAATTCCAAACCTTTCGAAAACAAGCAAAGCTCCCTACAGGAGATGTAGTCAACCAATTAGAAGAGCTTGACATAAAAATCGAGGAGCTTCATTACTTAGGCGCTCTTCAAACGAAAAGATTGGAAATCGCTTATAACAAAGGGTCTTTATGCCTAGATCAAAGCCATTATTTAGATCTAACCGATTATGAAATCGAATTTGAAGGACAAACACTTGAACATGCAAATGAGACTCTAAACACGGTTCTGCAATCAGTCCAACTCCATTCAATACCAGCAAAAAATAAAGTACAACGCTTTTTTGAACGAAAACAACTACTAAAAAAATAAATGCAACAGTTAAAAAGTCGGATTCACTTCAATAGAAATCATTGATACTATTTTACTAATAACTATCTCAACTTTCGCATCGAGAAAATCCGTGTTGATGCTCTGTAGGTTGGCTAGATGATCGAGCTGGTTTCGATTTGAATCATGTCTTTTCATGACTGCAGACTTAGGAAAAAGATGGGTGACAACTCCCTACTTAGTTCCATAACCAACAAAGTGAAGAAGAAGGTCCTTCTGCGTTAGAAATAGCTGATTGAGAATGGCCATATCATCAAGCATCTCCCCGACACTTAGCGGACAAAACCATACGGAGACTCCCGCGGGAATAAACCGTGGAGCGAGACCCCGCAAGGCTTGCCGAGGAGGCTCGCCAGGTTCCCGCAGGACGCGGAGTATGGTTTTGGGAGCGACAGCCGAAGTGCTTATTTTAGTGAACAGAACAGTTTCCTTCAACAGCCTACGAAGAGATGTGTTCAGACTGTTAACGATTGAACCGTTCATGTAAAGTCAATTGGAGTATGGTATCGCCCTAAAGTCAATCTCTATCAACGGTTAAGAGTCAATTATACTCTTCGAAAGTTGAATAACTAAAAAAATAGGAGGGAATTTAAAAAGTGAATGTCTCTTTTTTTACTCCTTTTAACATATTGCCAACTAACTCGGCAACAAATCAAAGCCCGTCTCAGTCCTCCCCTTTTTCATCTGAGACAAATCGCTTATTTCATGCTTACTTAAATCAAGAACTTCAAGGAAGCCCTTTTTCAGGAGCTCCTTTTGGACATGATCAAATATCACGTCTTTTGAGTATGGAACAATTGGATAGGCAGCCTTCCCTTTTCCAGACGATTAATGGAATGAGTCAACCTGTTTCCAAAGCAACTGTTCCGTTCCCTTCTCAAGTCGAAACTCAATCAAATATGTATACAAATGCAAAAGAAGCCGTATATCTGCCATATATAGAGGAAGCAGCTCAAAAGTATAATCTTGATCCAAAACTGCTCTATTCTGTTATTAAACATGAATCTAATTTTAATCCACATGCGATAAGCCCAGCAGGTGCAGCTGGTTTAATGCAACTTATGCCAGCAACAGCAAGAGGTTTACAAGTAACAAATGTATTTGACCCTGAGCAAAACATTCATGGTGGTGCAAAATATTTGCGTCAAATGCTTAACAAATACGACAACAATATTGAATTAGCCCTTGCCGCTTATAATGCCGGACCAGGAAATGTCGATAAATACGGTGGAATCCCACCATTTAAAGAAACACAAAACTATGTCCCAAAAGTGATGAATACATATTTAGCCTAACATTACACATCCCATTAGCCCTTTTGAGGCTTGATGGGATTTTTTAGTATCAATTGTGATCCATTATCCCCATTTAATCGTTTCCATTTAGTTTTCCCTCTTTAGTTAACAGATGTCTCTTCAAAGACCTTTTAAAAAACTTACCTCAAACACCTACTTCATAATTTAACGAACAAATACCCACTTCTTTGTTTGCTATGTTTTCCAACTCTTCTTGTTTTGAGTCAGATTATTTGCCCGATCGAGCTTCCCTTGCTACAATGTGTGTTAGAACAAGAACATTTTTGAGGACAGTTTGATAACAATAAGATAAAATAACAAATTGATAGGATTTTTGAACTGTTCTAAAACATATACTGGACTAGGAGGAATGAGAATGCCTGAAAAAGGTCAAACTCCATATGAAGCACTCGGAGGTGAAGCCGTATTGACGAAATTAATTGATACGTTCTACGGCTATGTTTCTGAGCACCCTGATATTGCTCCTTTGTTTCCAGAAGACTTTACGGAAACGAAACGCAAACAAATACAATTTTTAACACAATTTCTCGGAGGACCGACTTTATACTCCGATGAACATGGTCATCCAATGCTAAGAGCTCGTCACATGCCATTTGTCATTAAAGACACTCAAGCAAAAGCTTGGTTAGAATGTATGGAAGAAGCAATGGAACAAACAAATATTACCGGACCAATTCGAGAATATATGTTAGAACGTCTACGGATGACCTCTTATCATATGGTTAACAGCCAGGATTAAACGATATGAGAAAGGAGAATGACCATTGAATCCTAGAAAGAAAACCGACATTTGTAACAACATAACAGGCGTTTGTGGTCTAGATCCAAAAGAATCCAATCAACCTAAAGCTGGAAAACCAATCGAAATTTATGCTTTTATTGACCCATTTAGTGCAGAATGTTGGTCATTTGAACCGCTCATGAAGAAGCTTCTCATTGAATACGGAGACTATTTTCGAATTAGAGTTTTATTAGCTGGTCGTTTAAAAGCATGGAATATATGCCCAGATAAACGAAATAGTAACGAAAAAAAGTTGGATTTAGCCAATACTTGGGACCGGATTGCTACCCAAACAGGAATGTCTTGTGATGGTGATTACTGGCTAGAAAATAATCGAATTTCTCCTTATGTAGCCGCATTAGCTATTAAAGCGGCCGAGCTTCAAGGTCCTCAGTTAGGAGCTCGCTTTTTAAGAAAGCTCAGAGAAAAATTATTTCTAGAAAAACAAGATATTTCCGATCTAAATATTTTAAAAGCATGTAGTGATGAAATCGGTATGGACGTTGATGAGTTTTTACAAGATCTTCATTCACCTGCAGCAAAACAAGCTCTTGATTGTGATATTAAAACAACAAGTGAAATGGAAGTAGAATGTGTTCCTAGCTTCGTTTTTTTCAATGATGATATTGAACAAGACGGGATTAAAGTACAAGGTGTTTATAAGTACGAGGTTTATTTACAATTGATTTCCGAAATGCTTGGTTATGTTCCAAAAAAGAGGGAAAAAATATCGATTGAACAGTTTTTAAAGAAATTTCAGTTTGTTGCTTCCATTGAAATTGCTGTTGTGTTTGACTTAACAATTGAAGAAGTAGAAAAAGAATTAAAGCCACTTATCCTCCAACAAAAGATCGAACAAGTCCCTGTTAAATACGGTACTTTTTGGAAATATTTAGCTTAAGATTAGACGTATTAATGAGCCAACTGAGTTCCTTGTTAACAAACGAACTTAGTTGGTTTTTTCGCATTCACTAAGCTCCTAAAAAATAAAAAAAAGAGCAAACTCAGTCTGTTCGCTCTTTATTCTCTATGGGGGAGAGAATGTGATGTGCTTCACATACATAGAATACCATCCCCTCTTTTCCCTGACAATACCTCTAATGAAACGTTCAGTGTTTTGACACAAAACAAACATTTCATTAGGCTAAATTCGAATTGTTTAGCGTTGAATAAAAAAACAGACCACCGGAAAATACCCGAAATTGATAAGAAGCTGTCCTAAAAACGCTGGGCCGTGCATAGGAATTAGAAATAGAACACTTTCGTTTGTAGGGGTGGTTTTGTTGAATTGGTTAAAGAATTTACTAGGAACCTGTTTTATTATAGGGAGTTTTTATTTAATCATTCTTTCTTTTATTAATATTTTTCCAAAATGGATTGCCATGCCACTTTTATTTTTTTCGATTTTATTTACACTCACACCAAGCTCCCCGTTCAAAAAGAAATTTAGAGGATTTTAACATACAGCACAGCATTACGTATTCAAAAAAAGCGAGACATTAAAAAAAGTGACCAGAGCAATACTTTCTGGTCACTTTTCCTTTTATCTAGCTTTTAAGTCGTCCTACTTCATTTGTTTAGCCAAAATACACTAAAAACGATTACTCAACTTTATCAAGCAACTTTTCCATCTCCGTTAATGTTTCTTCAAAAACAGCTAGTGCTTGTTCGATCGGCTCAGATGAAGTCATATCGACTCCTGCTTGTTTTAAAACCTCGATAGGGTAATCAGAGCTTCCCGCTTTTAAGAAGCCTAAATAACGCTCAACAGCTGGTTCTCCTTCATCTAAAATCTGCTTCGATAAAGCCGCTGCTGCACTGTAACCTGTCGCATATTGATATACATAAAAATTGTAATAGAAATGTGGAATTCTTGACCACTCTAATCCAATCTCTTCATCAATAACGAGATCCTCTCCAAAATATTTTTTATTGAGATCATAATATGATGTTGTTAATAATTCAGGAGTAAGGGCTTCTCCTGCTGCTGATTTTTTATGAATTAACTGTTCAAATTCAGCAAACATCGTTTGACGGAAAACGGTCCCTCTAAACCCTTCTAAGAAATGGTTTAATAAGTAGAGCTTTTTCTTTTCATCATCTGTATTTTTTACTAAATAGTCATTCAATAAAGCTTCGTTAAGAGTCGAGGCAACTTCTGCGACAAAAATGGTATAGTTTCCATAGACATATGGTTGATGCGCTCTAGTATAGTAGCTGTGTAAGCTATGTCCGAATTCATGTGCCAATGTAAAAAGGTTTGAGACATTATCTTGCCAGTTCATCAAAATGTAAGGCATCGTTCCATAGGCCCCAGAAGAATAAGCCCCACTTCTCTTTCCAACATTTTCTTCTACATCGACCCAGCGCTTTTCAAAACCTTCTTTAAGTGTCTGAACATAGTCCTCACCAAGTGGTGCAACTCCTTTTAAAACAAGCTCCTTAGCCTCTTCATAAGGGATGTCCATTTTTACGTCTTTTACTAACGGTGTATAAAGATCGTACATATGAAGCTCATCGACACCAAGGACCTTTTTCCGGAGTTTAATATAACGGTGAAGCAAGTGTAAGTTCTTATTGACTGTTTCAACTAACTGATCATAGACCACTTCTGGGATATGGTTATTACTTAAAGCTGCTTGGCGAGCAGATTCATATTTGCGAACCTTTGCATAAAAAAGATTACGCTTCACTTGCCCACTAAGAGTTGAAGCAAATGTATTTTGATAGGAGCCATATGTTTGATAGACAGCTTTGAAGGCGTCTTCACGTACTTGACGATTGCTGCTCTCTAAAAAACGGATGTAGCGACCGTGTGTAATTTCAACTTCTTCCCCATCTTCATCTGTGATGGACGGAAACTTTAAGTCTGCATTGTTTAACATTCCAAAAGTATTACTAGCTGTCCCCATCACTTCACTCGCTTGAGCAAGAATCGCCTCTTCCGCTTCTGAAAGAACATGATCACGTTGTTCGTTTAATTCATTGAACATTTGGCGATATAATTGAAGCCCACTATGCTCATTAAGAAAAGCTTCTACTTTCTCTTTTTCAATCGATAATACTTCAGGGACGATATACGACACAGCTTGTCCAAATTGAGAAGCTAAGCTTTTAGCCCGGTCATTTAACCCTTGATAAAAAGAGTTGGTTGTATCTTGATCATAACGCATATGGGCATATGTATATAGTTTGCCTAACCGCTCTGAAAGCTCATGCTCATTTTTTAATGCTTCAAATAATATGTCAGCAGACTCAGAAAGTTTTCCTTGGTATTGATTTAAAGTAGGAACAAGTTCAGATACTGCTTTAAATTCTTCTTCCCATTTTTCGTCTGTTTCAAAAATCGCTGCTAAATCCCACGTTTTTTCTTCAGGAATTTCATGACGTTTCGCTAATTGTTTTGCCATTAAAACGCACCTCCGTAGTTTTGTACCTATTATTCACCAAAATAAGAAAATTAGTAGACTTCCCCTTTTTACATTCGCTTTCCTAACTGTAAATCCTTTTTTAGAATAGAATTTTCTTAGGTTTTATCCGTTCGTAATTCATAAAATTTTCAGTCAATTCATCATCTAACAATAGTGCCTCTTGAAGAGTTGCGAAGCTTAATGATTTATGAAGTCTAAGGAAGATTTTATCAGAACTTTCTATTTGACTCAACAAATCAAGCTCACATAACCAAAGTAAATAGTGATAGAAAGCGTCTTCTGTTAATTTTAAATTATCAAAGCGCATGGATATATGGGAAGAATGAAGAAACGTTAAAAACCATTGAAAAAGCATCCGAAAATCGAGTGGTTTCATAAAAGGTTGGTATTCCAAACATTCGAGTATAAAAGAGGTTTGCCAAATAAGAGGAGAAGCTTCAATCTGATAAAAATATTTTGTTGGCCAACCAGCTGCAACTGGAAAATAAGAATGAGGAAGATGGTGACGATATAATAGCATTTGAAATTTTTTTAAAGTTTTAGTAGGGTATGGTGCTGGAGGGTTCATCCGCCATTGTTTGCGAATAGAACACCATTTTTGATAAGAGGAAGTCTGAAGATTGGTTTCTTTTAATAAAGTGTAAAAGGTACAATCACTAAGCGAATGCTCCACTAGCTTAGCTTGACATAATGTCTTTGAGTATGGAAGAATTTCATTCAAGAAAGCCCATTTATTAGCTTGTGGACAATAATACAGCAATTTGAGGTTCTTCTCTACCCCATCTTGTTGCATCATCTCCCAAGTAAACGCTTGGACAGTAAAAGAAGAGCTCTTTTTTCTTTTTAAACGATTGCCACCCATAATCCAAATCGGAATAACCCCAATTTGTTGATAGCCTTCATTTCTTTTTCGTATTTGCTCGATAGAAATTGGCGAGCATTGAAATTCAATCGCATACAGTTGCTGGGATGTTCTAACAAGAAGATCAGGACGTTGACGTATAATGGGTAAATAAACTTCTAAAGCTACATCTAACCTTTGAGATTTTAGCCATTGAAACAGCTGCTTTTTCCCTTTTAAGTGGTATTCCGTTTCCGGTTCAAGGTCGAGTTTACACACATGGTTGGCTTTATGGGCAAAATGCCAAACCCGTTTCTCTCCTAGTTTTAATAGTACCTCTTTTTGACAAGCTGGACAGAGAAAAGTCGTCTTTTTCCTTAATACATGTAACTCCTCCTTCTTCCAAGCATCTGCCATCGATATTTGAATTCCTGTTTTTATTTTAGCATTTAGCAGAATTGTCCACCTCCAATATAAAATGAATATTCAAATAATTAAAGATTTAAAGCTAACCCCTTTTTCCAATGAGGTTAGGGGCTAGCTATTAAATCCCTTATTTAGATAAAAAAGTCTCCCTTAATTGCTTAAGAGCTTGCTTAGTCATAATTTCTTTTCCGTATTCTTTTACACGGTAAATAGAAATATCTGATTCATAACCAAATTCAAGCATTTGACTTAACATATCATCCTGCTCGTCTTCCGAAAAGCGTTCATAATGAAAAATAGTATGCAAATAGTAAGTACCTTCAAAGAAATAGAGATCATTTTCAACTTCTTCATTGTTAAAGCTTTGACTTAACGAAATAACATCCTCAATGTCAGAAAAACCAATCATTAATTCAATAAATTCTGGTTCATCCATTTCAAGAACTTGTTTTCCATCATCGATTAAGTCATCGTCATCGAGTTCTTCTTGCGTCACAGGAATTTCTAATTTAACATGACCATCTGAAACTTGACCACGAGTTACAACGATTTCTAAACCTTTATCTAAGGCGTGAACTTGAATCCATAATGGGCCATCTAAAACAAATTCATCACGCTCATTAACTTCATTCATCATTTCAAAGAAGAGCTCTTCTCCACGTTCGCGATTATACCAAATTTCATCCCGATCAAAACCTCGGTCTTCCATATCGTTATAAGTAATAAAAAATTTAATCGTTGAATCATTTACGCGTTCAATATCCATGTTCGCTCCCCCTCCTATCATTAAGGTGAACCAAAATTATCACGCTCTTTTTACTTATTAGGAATCTTTATTTAGATAAAAGGTTGTAAAAAGATACGAGCGAAAATAATTTAATTCCATACTACATTACGGTACCTTACCCTTTTTATCCATTTTATAATCCTAATAAAATCATAACCTTTTTTGGACGATACCAAAAGGATTGCTTCCTTCTATTTTATGATAAAACGAGAACAAAAGAAAAGCAAATTACAGAAAAAGGTGACTCGAAAAAAAGATATTATTAGTATTGTTATCATATTCTAATCGATCTTTCAATATATGTTTATAATAGACAAGCTAAAAATGACCCTCAAGCTAAAAAGAAACGACAATTCTTTTAAAAAAGGATGAACAAAACATGGACATGGAATTTATCATATCGTTATTAACGATTATCGGCATCGATATTATTTTAGGCGGTGATAATGCCATTGTTGTCGCCTTAGCCTGCCGGAACTTACCACATGAACTAAGAAACCGAGCGATGATTATCGGCATCTCGTTAGCCATTTTTATGCGAATGGGCCTAACGGTCATTGCCGTACAGCTTTTATCAATTCCATTTTTATTAGCAATTGGTGGTGGTCTCCTTGCTTATATCGCTTATCAATTACTTACAAATAATGATCATGAGGCCTCAATTAATGGTGGTTCAACGACACTATTTGCCGCTATTAAAGCCATCTTAATCGCAGACTTTATTATGGGATTTGATAATGTCATTGCTGTTGCCGGAGCTGCTCATGGCAATCAATTATTAGTTATTCTCGGACTCATTATTTCAGTTCCCATTATTTTATGGGGCAGTAAATTAATTTTATTAGCCTTTGATAAATTTCCACAAGTCATATATATTGGTGCAGCCATACTCGCCTACACCTCATCTAAAATGATTACACATGAACCAATGCTTTCACCACTATTTGTCAATTGGCCATCATTTAAAGTAGCCTTTCAAATCATTTTAATTATCGGGATTTTACTCATAGGTTGGTATACAAAAAATAGAACGGTTTATACAGTGTAAAACAAATTTATCATTCACTTCTACATTGCTGGATGTTCGTTCTATTGTCAAAAAATAAGACCTTCCAATCAGAACAATTGGAAGGTCTAAACTGTAGACATACACTCTCTAACTATAAATCGCCTTGTTCATGTTTAACTTGCGTCTTTCCATGACTAGTATGATAAGTGTTAAAAGTCTACGGATGTATAATCATTAGTTAACAAGCTTTTGAGCTTCTTGTAAGTGAAATGTGCGTACTTTCCTTGGTAAAAAACGACGAATTTCGGCTTCATTATAACCGACTTGTAAACGTTTTTCATCAAAAATAATCGGTCTTCTTAATAGCCCAGGGTTTTCACTAATAATCTTAAATAACGTTTGTAATGGTAACGATTCAACTTCCACATCTAAGTCTTGAAATACTTTTGAGCGGGTTGAAATAATTTCATCTGTTCCATCTTCCGTCATTCTTACTACTTGTTTGACCTCTTCAACTGTTAAAGGTGATGAGAATATATTTCTTTCTTCAAAAGGAATATCATTTTCTTCTAACCAAGCTTTTGCTTTCCGACAAGAAGTACAACTAGGGGATGTTAATAAAGTAACCATATGGCGGACCTCTCCTTCCAAAATTTGAGATCTATATTGTGAAGCTTACTTATATTATTTGGGTTAAATATAAATAAACAGTTAATATATGTATAGGTCTCATATCACAACTTGTCTATTCAACCTACCACTTATTTACCCAAAGTTTTTTCTCTCTAAACCTATTATACTAAAAAAAAGCTTTTCTATACATATATGTTTAGAAAGTTTTTTTCTTTATGTGAGGATTTACTTATTTTAGCCACAAGTTTTTCATAATTAAGCCTATTTATTATCACTTCTTATTCATATACGTCATAGCTTGCAAAAGGTTTCAAAAAGATCATGAATTTTTCTTTTATCTTATAAATGAGCTTCTTAAGAATGGATCCGTGGAATACACGTTAAAATATGGTTACATTAGTTAATATACTGCACGGGGTGAACCGGGATCCTCCTCACTAATCTCATTCAAAAATAATCAAGAGGCTGGGACAAAAAACTCCTCTGATATGAAAAAACCGGTAACATTTTACTCATTGTAAAATGTCACCGGCTTTCATTATATGTATTGAAACGGAAGTGGATAGCGTTCTTCTCACCGCTCCCGAAAATCATGCTCCGCGTCCTGTGGGGTGGCGCCGAACTAGCTAGCCTCGCTAGCGGATTTCGGCTCTGCCACTACTTCCCACGGGAGTCTCCGCATGTTTTCGTCCACTAGTGCACAAGATAATCTTCTTTATCATAATTGGGGGGACATAGCATGAAGTGACTAAATTCAAAACAGAGAAATAAAGAACCGAAAAACAGCTAAAATAGGTTCTTTGGACTCGCCTACTACTTTCTATAGCTAGTTTTGTCCCGGCCTCTTTTCTATTTAAGGACTTTGAACTGCATCTCTTTACGCAATGATTTTATTTGAAGATTGGGTGATTGGGCCTTGATTACTTGCCTTTTCTTTCCAACCTTTTAAATTCTTTTTCCACAATTCTTGTAGGACGCGATTTTTTTGCTTTCTTTTTTTATCCTTTTCCTTCTTCTTCATAAATAATCACCTCCCAGTTAGGAGTTATTTACGGTTGAACAGTGTTTTCCTCTTCAGAGCGATTTTCTAATTTTTTATTATAAGTCAAGACTTCATCAGCACTTTCATAAGCTGTTCCGTACAACTCTTCGTCTTTATACGTATGAATGTTTTCATACGTATGCTTCATTTGCTCATAAATTGTTTCTTCAGACTCACCGTTTGGAGCCCAATAGAGGATTTCTAATTCATTTACTTCATTTGTAGCCAAAGACCTTCTTTTATAACCAATTGACTTGGCGTGGGTAAAACCTTCACGATTATAAAAGCGTTGTCGCTTTTTTGTATCTGTATCCTCATAATCAATCGGTTCCACTTCAAGGATAATTGGTTTTTGTTTAGCTTTTAATTTATTTAATAACTTTTTCCCAAGCCCTTGACCACGAGCAGCTTTTGACACAAATAAATAATCAACAAAGACAAAATCATCTGTTTCTACATACATCATAACATGATTTGGTCCATCATCCTTATAATAAATTTCAGATTTTTCTTTCAATAATACATCTAAGTGCTCTTTTGATTTCATTTCCTCAATCGGAAAATATTTTTTTAACTTCTCATACCAATCCATTATTTTATTTGCCTCCATCTATATACTTCATATTATTTATATTCCTCATGTTTGGTGAGAATAAACCTCTTTTTTATTGGAATATGAAAACAAATTAACAGGCGAATAACTGCACCAATGTAGTATTACGTCAAAAAAGGAGCTGCCTCTAGTTCAACAACAAACGCCAAGGCAGCTTTTTCGCTCATTTTATGGTTTATAATTAACGCCTTCCGTGTAACGGTTTCTTGCATTCCATAGTAAAAATTCATTAATTCCCGCTTCATTTAGTGCCCGAATTTGAGCTTCCACTTCTTCTTTGCCATATTGGATATAATTCCCGGAACCAAGCCAGGTCGCTGTGAAGTCTTGAATCCAAGGTCTAGAAATAGGCGGATCATCTAATGCACCTAACACTTCGTTTTCCACTTCAGCATATGCTTTTGTTAACTCATAAGGCTGTGTATCTGGTTTATCAATCCCAAAATACGGTGTCCAATGACTTGGATAAATCATGGATGAAATGACATCGACATTTTCTGAGATTTTTGAGAAGTTTTGACCAATACCAGGTGCTTCACTGATCGTTGCTGCATATCCAAAAATATCAACAGATACATCAACATCATATGAAGATAATTGTTCCCGTGCATAAGCTACAAAATCCGTCACAGCCGTAACCCGTTTTTGAATGTTATCGCTATCTCCACCACTATATTTACCTACCTCATATTGTAAATCTTCATCACGTCGTTCAAAACCTTCTGGAAAACGAACATAGTCAAATTGAATTTCTTTAAACCCTAATTTTGCTGCCTTTTTTGCAAGCTCTACATTATACTCCCACACTTCTTCTAAAAAAGGATTAACAAATGCTTCTCCTCGGCCATTTTTCCATACTTCACCATTATCCTTAAAAGACCATTCCGGCTTTTTTTCAGCTAAAACCGTATCTTTAAAAACAACAATTCTGGCAATTGGATAAATCTCTTCTTCCTCAAGTTTCTCCATAAATCCCTCAATGTCGTTTATATAGCTTTGGGAAATATCATAATACTTCGATTCAGGTTCAGGTCGAAATGTTAAATAACCATGATCATCTTTAATATCAACGACCATCGAGTTTAAATCGGTATTATTTATAAGTTCTACTAACGAATTAAAACGTGCCCCTCCAGCTGAATGACCGGTTACATAAATCCCTCGAACTCCATCTTCAGGGTATTCAAAGCTGTAATCGGATTGGTGCGAAAACCGCGCTAATGACTGTGGTACCGTAAATAATTGCTTTTCAACGAGCATCAACGGATGATTTTCGCCTCTTGTTTCTGTTTCTCCTTTTTCTGTTTGCTCATCTGCCAACATAATTGAAGGTACTACCAATACACATAGTAGTGCAAACAGAAGACCAAATAACTTTTTCCCCATGATTATCACTGCCTTTTTAGAAATTTAATGCTTCTTTTTATCTTGCACTTAATCCTCATCTTTAGCATCCCAATCTTCTGGTAATTCCTCTTCCTGACCTGCGATGATTTGTCTTCTTTTTAAATCTAATTGCTCTTTATGCCACTTAAACTGTTCTTTATTTAATAAATAATGTGAACCATCAAATACAGCGGTAATTTGCCCATTTTGAATTCTTTTAAAAAGATACTGTTCACTCACTCCTAAAAAATTGGCAAGTTCTGAAATCGTTATGTACATATATCCGCTCCCCTAATTAAAGTATAACCGCTCTAATTCTCTGTGCCAATGAAGTTTGTCCTTTTTTTCCAAAGCCTCTTTTTATATAAATACTTACTATCAAAGAGAAAAACCTAAATCATTAAACAACGATTTAGGTTTTTCTTAAAGGTTAAAGTGGTAATACAAAGAAGAAGATAAGGAAAAAATGCATAATGCTACCAACTAAAACGAACAGATGCCAAATCGCATGATGAAATTTAAAGCCTCTCCACATATAAAAAATCGTCCCAATTGTATAAGAGAGTCCTCCTCCAACTAATAAATATAGTCCCATTGCTGGCAAACCTTCGATAATTGGATTAATCGCAACAATGACTAGCCATCCCATTGCAATATAGAACAATGTCGAAACAAACAGGTAACGTTTCACAAAATAAACTTTAAAAACGATACCCGTAATCGCTAAACCCCAAACAATTCCAAAAATCGTCCAACCAAGACTGCCTTGTACGACAATAAACATCAATGGTGTATAAGTACCCGCGATAAATAAGTAAATAGAGGCATGATCTAATATTTCAAAAACATCCTTACCCTTTCCTTTAGGTAAGCTGTGCAACAGTGTTGAAGATATATAAAGCAATAACATCGTAACTCCGTAGATCGTAAAGCTGACGATATGCCAAGCTGTTCCATATAAACTTGAAAAAACGATTAATAACACAAGTGCTGCTACACTTAAGATAGCACCAATTCCATGCGTGATTGCATTAGCTATTTCCTCTGACTTAGAGAAGGTATGGGTTGTCGCCATTTTATTCACTCCTTCATTAGCTTCGGTTCTAGTATAACAGAAATAATACTTTTCATTAAAAAAGAAAATACACAAAAAAGGTATTTATCCGTTGCATCAGTAACTGAACACCTATATAATAGATAAAATATATTTTTTTCATGTCAGGAAATGATACGATGAGCTTCCTGATTATTTAGAGAAAATGCCGGAAAAGGAGTAGAGCTATGAGATATGTTACGTTAATGGACTTATATAACCATAGAATTACGCAAAAATATGTTAATCGTTCAGGGATGGCACATGCAATCTCATGTGCTTACCACGCTTTTCATCTTGCCAAACAATCCAACGTTAATCCTGATTTAGCTACAAAAGCAGCTTTTCTACACGACATCGGCCATTACACATGGTATAGGGATGGAAAATGGGATTACGAACTATATCGAACAAATGATATTCATGCAATAAAAGGAGCCGAACGAGCTCACAAACTTCTGATTCGATTAGGAGAACACCCTGTTGCCGCTAAAGAAATCGCCTTAGCGGTTTTATTGCACACCGACTCTTATTTACCAACAGGCTCATTAGAGTTGACTCCTTTGCAGCGTATCGTCGCTTTAGCTGATGAACAAGATGAAGAACCAAAAGGCGGTCACCACTATCGGGTCATTTCCGATAAAAGAGCGCGCCGAATGCTGACACAATTAGACAACCTCGTAAATGAAGCATTAGATCCCCTTCCATTACAAAAAGATTCGTAACTAAGCCCAAAATAGATGTTTAACAGACTTTAAGCTAGAGCTGTGTAATGACTGCTCTAGCTTAAAATTTATACTGAATTCGGCAATATTTTTTAAGACCCACTAAATGAAATCACCACCACATAAGAAGTGTAGCTATTCACCCACAACTAATATCCGCTTTCCTTTCCGTTGTCACTCATTTCGCAACGGAATCAAGTCCTCAATAATTTCTGGGGTTAACATTCCATCAATCCGTTGCACGATAAGGCCATTCTGATCGATCACAAGGGTCGTTGGAATTCCGATAATTTGATAATCTTGCATGATTTTCCCATCGGAATCCAATACCGGGTCAAAGCTCGCTTGATAGTTATCCAAAAATGGTTTTACGTCTAACAAGCTTCGTTCTTGGCTCGTCAAATTTATGGCTACAAATTCGGAACCATTCTCTTTTAACTTCCTTTCCAAATCAACAATTAATGGCATCTCTTCCTGACATGGATGACACCAAGAAGCAAAGAAATTAACGACAACAAGTTTCCCTTGCAATTGTTGTAAATGAAAGCCATCGCCCCTTAACGTTTTCCCTTCAATCGGCAATGCTTGATTCCCAATTCTCACTCCATCTTTCACTTCTTCTGCCAATGCCTCGTCCACATGTTGAAAAAATCGTTTCAAATTGATAATAGAACGCTCCTACAACTAAGACAGAACCAAGTAAAAGGAATCGTTTTATCAATAGTAATTTCATTTTGTAACCTCCTAACTACAGCAGTTTCTGATGAATAAAAGTCGCTAATACATTAAGTCTCCTTTATAATAAAAGTTAGATTAATTTATGAAAGGATTTATAAAATGACTAAAATACAAATCTTACAAATTATCGCTCTCATTCCATTACTTTTGTATATTTTTATCGCTTATTCAAGCGATCAAGTAAACCAAGTTATTTTTACCATTTTAGCACTCATTAACCTTGCTCTTTGGATTTGGCGACAGGTAGAACGTCGTAACTCTCGTAAGAATGCTGACTCTCAAGAGGATATTGAATAAGTAAATGAAGAATATGTGTCGTAATCTCCTTTGCCGCTTCTGGCTTACGGTACTTTCTCGCTCGGGTTAAAAGCTCGTTTCTTGTTTCTTGATTGGCAATCACCGAATAAATATCTTTGATGAGCTCACTCGAATCTTTGGCGAATAAAGCGGCCCCCCACTTTTCTAAAATAAGTGCGTTCTCTTCTTCATGACCGACAATCGGTTCATAGAGAACAATCGGTGTTTCACACGCCAATGCTTCACTAACTGTCAAACCGCCTGCTTTTGTAACAATTAAATCACATGACTGAATATATTCTAAAAAAAGGGAAGTAAATGGTCGAATGAGAATTCGATGTTTGCTTTTTTTTGTTTGCAGTTTCTTCATCATGGTTTGGTTATGTCCGACCATACATAATACCGTCACTTCAAGAGGCAACTCCTCTAGATTATCAATAATGGTTAAAAAATCCATTAAACCATCACTACCACTTGCTAACATAATCGCTGGTTGTTCACAATTAATTTCAAACTGTTCTCTCAATGTTTTTTGATCATAAGAGGATGGAGAACAAGGAAAAGGAATTCCCGTTTGAAAAACACGTTGATTATTTAAACCTAATTGCCTTAATACCAAGTCAGCCGTTTCATCAATTGTAAAATAACCATCCACCTGCTCAGAAATATACGCAGGATGAAAACGAAAATCTGTAATAACACTAAATAGCGGGAACCTTTTTCTTCCTTCCTCCTTTGCAATACTTAACAACCACGTCGCAAGGGGGTGAGTGGAAATGACAAAAGGCACCTCTCTTTTTGAAATAAATTGTTCAAGCTGAGAAGCGAGCCACTTCATTGCTTTTCTTTCAAAAAAATTAAAGCGATTTAACCGTGAATAAAAACGCCCCCACATTTGAGGCTTTTTCTTTAACATCCACAAGTAAGAGCTACGTATCCCAAAGTGAAGCATTGGGTGGATCCATTTAAAAATATCAATAATCTCTGGTTTATATGAACTACTTCTCATTAACTCTTTTTGCAGAGATAGAGCAGCTTGCTGATGACCTTGTCCAATTGAAGCTGAAAAAATAAGTGGCTGACTATCCATTTGCTCCCTACTCTCTCAAAAATCTTCTTTCTTATTAATATACAAATTTAATTTGTTTTTATTCTTAAAATCTGGAGAAGTTAAGCGAAGTCGTTTACCTTTTGAGAAGATTTGGTTAAGATAAAGTAAGTAATGATATTAATTGGAGTCGCTTCTCCTTAAGCTAAAGAGAAGATTGTGAACTTATATTGAAAGGATGAACATTTTGAAAACAGTATTTTCTGGTATTCAACCTAGTGGAACATTAACACTCGGAAATTATTTAGGAGCAATGAAAAACTTTGTGGAGATGCAAGAGGAGGCGAACTGTTATTTTTGTATCGTCGATCAACATGCGATTACCGTACCACAAGATCGTTTAAAACTTCGTGAAAATATCCGTAGCCTTGCTGCTCTTTATTTAGCAGTCGGCATTGATCCGGAGAAATCTACTTTATTTATTCAATCTGAAGTACCGGCTCATGCACAACTAGGTTGGATGATGCAATGTACTTCATACATCGGTGAATTAGAGCGTATGACTCAGTTTAAAGATAAGTCAGATGGTAAAGAAGCTGTATCTGCGGCCCTTCTTACATATCCACCATTAATGGCCGCCGATATTCTTTTATATAAAACAGATATCGTACCAGTTGGCGAAGACCAAAAACAACATCTCGAGTTAACGAGAGATTTAGCAGAACGATTTAACAAAAAATATAATGAAATCTTTACAATTCCAGAGGTTAAAATTCCAAAAGTTGGAGCTCGGATTATGTCTTTAAATGATCCTTCTAAAAAAATGAGTAAATCCAACCCTAATGTAAAAAGCTTCATCTCTATGTTAGACGAACCAGCGACCATTCGTAAAAAGATTAAAAGTGCTGTAACTGATACTGATGGCGAAATTCGTCTTGACCGCGAAAATAAAGCTGCCGTTTCAAACCTTTTAACGATCTATTCATTATGCTCAGGCTTATCAATTGATGAAATCGTAGCAAAGTACGAAGGAAAAGGCTACGGTGATTTTAAAGCGGACTTAGCAGAAGTTGTCATTCAAGAACTTGAGCCCGTACAAGCTCGTTATCATGAACTTCTTCAATCAGATGAACTTGACCAAATTTTAGATCGTGGTGCGGAAAAAGCAAACCGTGCTGCAAATAAAATGATTGAAAAAGCTGAACGTGCCATGGGACTTGGTCGTAAAAGAAGATAATAAATGACATTACCTCATAAAGTCAGAATAGACTTTGTGAGGTCTTTTTTATTCCGCATCTAATTAGGAAGAGGGTGACGTGATAAACTTCTTCCAAACAAAAACGCAAAATAAAAACGTTCCTCCGTTGAAAATATCAACTAAGAAACGTTTTTGGGCTTAATAGCCGTTCGTTTTTCTCCAAACTTTCCCTACGAAAAACGAAAGTCCTAAAGTTCCAACAAGTAAAACTACAGCAAGAATCTGCATAATTGTATAAGCAAATGAATCCCAAGTTTCCATGTTAAAGACTCCCCTCCTTATGCTTATTCTTATCTATTATAGGAGAGTTCATCCAACATGTAAACGATTCACTTAAACAACAAGGCCAATTTCACATAATTGCCTTGAGTTACACTTTAGCTAACCCTGCCATTCACACTTCTAAATTCACCGTTAAAAGCGATTTACTTTACACTTTCTCCTTGCTCTAAATCCCATAATTTCTCAAAAAACACTTGTCCCTTTACTAATGATTGGCAAAGTTGATGGTGTTTATCTGTCCAGCCTTCTTTTATTTCGTCATACATCCTTGCCGTAACTTCTTCTTTATCCATCGTTTGAATCGCACGATAGCTTTCAGGTGCCCATTCCGTATACCAATAACGAATTTCTGCTTCTTCACTTGATGTAAATAACTGCTCCAAAGCCATATATAATATTTGTTTCAATTGACGTTCTTTTCTTGTTAGCCCTTGCATATCAGCTGGATCTGGAGATAATAAGTGGTGTTGCTTCCTTTCAATAGGCATTTCCAATTCAAATGATTCACATTCATTTTGTTCGAGTAATTCAAAGACTAATTGCTCTTGCCTTGGTGAGAGTCTGCTTTTTCGAATCGGTGTTTTATATCCCATCGTATCAATAGCGATGATTCGCTCACCATCTGTCGCAATAAAACAATAATCAAGCTGAACACGGGACATGTTTTTTCTTAAGAAACTCTGGTTATGAACAGTTTTCAAAAGATAGTCTGGCAAATCGGCTAAGTCATTTTCAATGAAGTTGAATAATTCCTTTGTTACCTTAATCACGATCACTTGATCCAACACTTCTACACGGTCCTCGCTTCTCCACTCATAAAAATGACAAACATTGTAACCATTTTCTTCACCCTCAAACCAATTTACCCAAACATCTCGCATCTGGACCATTGATACTCCTCCTAACATCGAAAAGAATTGTACCCTCAGTATGGTCAAGCGTTAACCAATTTATTCCACGCACCCTTTTTTTCAATCGACAAATTTCATTATAAAGACCGTAACCACTTAATTTGATTCTTCAAAAAAAATTGATTTTTTATAAATAGACCAAGTATCCATCTTTAACAAATCCAATGTGGTGAGTGCAAACTTCTGTATAACGGATTCAACCATATAAAAACCAATCGAATATCCGAGCATCCGAGGAATCCCCTCTCTTGTATCTCCATTCAACAAATGACGATAGTAGTTTCTTCCCTTTAGTTTTAAATGTTCACGATAGTGATTATTGAACAAAGGTAAACAATCAGACAACCGATATTGCTCAACCCACGGGGCTAAAGCGTCTTTTCCAAGCTCCTCCTTCACCGCTGCTTCCGCGAGCCCTTCCATTAAAATCGACTCTAATAAGGAGACTTCCTCTTCTTTATTATTCGTAACGGCCAAACGACAAACATGGTGATATTCATGCACAATTAAAGCTAATAATTGCTCTTCATTAATGTTAGGATCAATAAATAAACAAATGATCATATCTGTTGAAAGTCCTGTTTTCCCGCCTACTTCTCTCCATAAATGCTCTTTTGCTCGTTCAATTGGAAAAATAAAAATAGGTACATCCGGTCCGGTCCATTCTTTTCTTAATTGTAAAAATTTATTTTGTGTTACACTCCACCATTTTTTATTTAATAAATCCTCCTCCATTAACGTTAAATCAGTCTCTGGATTCGATAAGCCTAAATCTAAAAAATAGCGATGAACTTCTTCTATTTTATGATTTTTAAAATAATCAATAATTGGTGTGATTAGCATTCTTTGTTGCCATTCATATCTTTCTTTTGCATTCTTTTTTTCCTTCCAGTATTTAAGGTAATACTGGAGCCATTTATCTGTTCGAACAACTCCCATATAATGACACCTCCAATCCTCAGCCTCTACATTCTATGCGAACAATAAATCGGAATGAACCGTATTCCTCATTCTGCCAAAGATAAAATTCACTTTTTTCGACAAAGATTACTCTTCGGATTTGGACTACAGGGGAGGTGCGGAATTATAGCACTCTTTTGATTCCCTTTACGGCTTTTATTTGATGGCTTTTGGATTCATTGCTAGCCTTTGATTCCCTTTGCGGCTCTTATTCGATGGCTTTTGACTTCATTGCTGGCCTTTGATTCCCTTTGCGGCTCTTATTCATTCGCTTACGACTTTATTCCACATTTCATACAAAAAAAGACCACTCAATAGTGAATGGTCTTCTGAGTTAGTCCTTTAACTTGGAGAGTGTTCTTAAATATGTCCTCCTCAAAAAAGAGGGCTCTAAATGAACAATAGGGGGGAATGAACTTTTTTCTGCCTTTTTGGAATCCGTTCTTTTTTAGGTACTCGGTTCTGGTCTGTTACTTTAACAGCAATGACTGAGTGAGCACAAACCGTAATGACAGAATGAACACTTTGATTAAAATCATAAAGGAGAACTTCACCATCTTTTACCTCAACAAAATAACCTTCAATCGGTGTTGTCGAATGCAAATATATTTTCACCAACGAATTTCTAGCAATATTACGAAAAAGAGCCACGCCACTACACCTTGTTTCAGTGACTTCTTGACCACTTTCTTTACGATTTCCCCACATTAATTCATTCCAGCTCATTTTTATCCCCCCTCACCTAACCCAACACTGAGGTTATTTCTTAATATTTTTTGCAGCCTTTATCAAATTTACATCTTACATTTTCATCACTTACTGCTACTGCTACGATATCGTCACAGCAAATCGTAATTAAAGTATGACAATCTTTATCAAAATCAAATAACGTAGCCTCTTTACCATTGCTTTCGATATAATAACCTTCTACTGCTTTAGATGCTTTTAAGAAAACTTTCACATATTGATTACGTGATACATGTCTAAAGAAAGTTTCACAATCACAAGCTTGGTTATAACTCGCTCCTCTTGTATTTCCCCATCCGTACATAGTATTCCCTCCTTTCTGATAGTACATCTTATGCCAAGCTTATAACGCTTGTATAGACGACTCCCTTAAATCTGGAAACTTTTCATAGAAAATCGAATTTCATATTAAAGAAGGAGCTATCTAAAATAAAGTGCATTTTCAACTTTACTAGATAGCTCCAAATCATCATTTTAAAAGACTATTATTTGCAGCCTTTTTTACCGCTGTCATATTTACATCTTACATTTTCTTGACTTACTGCTACTGATACGATATCGTCACAACAAATCGTAATTACTGTATGACACTCTTCGTCAAAATCAAACAATGTTACTTCATTGCCATTAGATTCAACATAATATCCTTCTACCGCTTTACTAGCTTTTAAATAGACTTTTACATATTGATTTCTTGCTACATGTCTAAAGAACGTATCGCAATCACAGCCACTTCTAGCACCTCTAACATCTCCATATCCGTAACCACAGCTCATTTACATGACCTCCTTTCAAAGTATAATACATCTTATGCGTCACTCTATTTGATGTATAGACAAATCTATCAGTAACAAATTCATCAATTCTCTGCATCCCTTTTTCTACTAGAACTTTACTGACTGAACCACAAATTGAACAACGGTTTCCACATTTCTAGACGAATGCACATAGGCAAGTGTACTATGACATACAAAGTGATAAATATATATGATGCGTAATATCTCGTAAAGTGAAGTGAAATCTCGTAAAGAAATGTAGTGTTATCAAGGGTTAGAGGAAATTTGAGAGAAGAAAAAACAAAGTGATAAAAAACTAATCAAAATGAGAAATTTTTCGGTTTTCGGTTCGATATGGACTGGAAACCGTTTTTTAAATACCAATTCTTTAAAAACGTTTAAACCCTTGATATATAGCGTTTAAATGCGTTTAAAAGGATGTTTAAATCAGCGAATCGAATATGATGATTGCGGAAATTTTATTGCGGAAATGCGGAACTGTTTCCGCAATACCTTCAAGCCAGTCATATCAAGCGATTCGGGATTTTAACTTCGAAAAACTTTCCGCAATGCTTTCCGCAATCTTTATTGTATATTAATTCATTATTATGTATAGAAATAATATATAAATTCAAACTCGATACAAGGCTTAAATTTGCGATTAAATGGAGGTTGATATGAGAAATCAAATCTAATTTCGTTCTAGTGGCCTTCAGCGACTTTCTTCTATAGAAGTAATTAAAATGGACCACCAACATTTCTATTGATGGCCCACAACAAGGAAGGATAACGAAAGCTGTCAACCAGCAACCTTCGTTCCTTCTATTATAGCAATCTCTAAAAATACGATGTTGCAATTTTAACGATTTTTAAAGCGGTAAAATACTTACCGTTTTAGGGTAAAAAATTAGGCGTGCTTCTTTTCAGGTGCAGGAGTTACGCTTTCGGTTTTGGAAGTCGACTTCGACGACGTTCCCCTTTTAACAGGACTTACAGTTAGATCGCGTTTCATTCTAGCGATCGTCATGAGTTCAATAGCGTCTCTATCACTTAAACTATTGAAAATCTGAACTAGTTCTTGAGCCTCCCCTGATAGTTCAATAGATTTCTCTTTTTCTTCTTCAGTATTCTTCTGGATATGTCTATCTTCATAAAGAGCAGCTCCCATTTTTAATAGGTCCACTAGATCGTCTTCGTTAAATTCTTCTGTATTTCCCTCTTTCCGAAGGTTAGAAACGACATTTTTCATGACACGTTTCGTCATTTCAGGTTCCTTAAATCGACCTCCAGCGACAACCTTGTCGATAATCAACATGTCGGATTGTGTAAGTATATTACCATTTTCGGAAATAGAATGGCCTATGTATTCCTCACCAGTCAACAACCAATCAGCTGACACTCCGAATTCACCCGAAATTGCGTGTATAGCCTTTGCTCCCGGTAAAGACTTCTTCTTTTCACTTTCCCAATCACCGACGTTCCCGGCAGAAACCTCGATTCTTTTTGCGAATGCAGCTTGAGACAAGCCATTCTTTTCTCTCAAATACTTAATGCGAACCCCAATGTTATCAATACTTTTCATAGTTTTTCCCTCCACACGAATTATCGTATTTTTTTACACGAAAAAGCGGTTATTCTTATTGACTTACACGAAAAAGCGTGTATAATTTAAATTAACAAGTGGTAACGTACTTACACAATCATATCAAAGGTGGTTTATCAAAACCTATCAAAATTTCTGAAACGAGAGGAGAAATCTTTCATGAATGTTCGACACGCCAAGCAAGTAGAAGAGATGATCGGCAAGAAGGTCCGCATTTACATTAGTGGAAAAAAGATTGAACGCGTCCTACGAAGTGACTCCCAAGGGCTATACATACGTTTTGAAAAAGAGCGCGTTTCCGTCCGTCCAGACGAAAGCACATTGAATGTCCTTAGCTTCCTTGCTCTTTCTCCTAAGAATGCAGCTGCTATCGAAAAGCTTCGAAAGTCTCGTGAGACGAAAACGGAGCAAAAGCAAGAAGAGTCCAATAAAGAGGATTCTGGTGAGGAACAATCGGAAAAGCGAGTGGATAGCAATGTAATCTCATTCCGCC
>NZ_ALPT02000033.1 GCF_000292245.2 Alkalihalobacillus alcalophilus ATCC 27647 = CGMCC 1.3604
AGTGTAGCTAAAATGCAAGAGAAAGTCGCAAATCAACGCAAAAACTTTCTTCACCATCAATCAAAAAAATTAGTAACTAACTATGATGCGGTTGTGATAGAAGATTTAGATATGAAGGGATGTCAAAGGCTCTAAAGTTTGGTAAAAGTGTCACTGATAATGGATGGGGAATGTTCACTTCTTTCTTACAGTACAAACTAAAAGAACAAGGGAAACAGCTTGTGAAAATTGATAAATGGTTCCCATCGACAAAAACTTGTTCGAGATGTGGCTCAGTAAAAGAAATCAAATTATCAGAACGTACGTATCAATGTACTTGTGGACTAAACCTTGATAGAGACTACAATTCAGCACTCAATATCAAAAAAGAAGGCATGCGCTTTTTAGAAAGTGCCTAATGATACAATAAACTCTTGGAACAAGAGGGTTAGCTTGGTCCATTTCGTCAGCTACCAAAAGTGGTGATTACCCAAGAAGCCCCCACTTCAAGCAACCCGTAAGGGGTGGTAAGTGGTGGGAGTAGTTCACTTCATTTAAAGACATTGTATAACGAACAAAAAAGCTATCTTTTGGAGGGTGCTTCCCCTCTGAAGATAGCTTTTTGATTTGAATGTTTTTTAATCACAAGCTTGGTTCTATTTTAACTTATTATGGTACATGAAATTATATTTTGGGTTTGAACTCTTCTCTTTTGATGCTGTTATTTGTACTTCTTTTAAGCTTCGAAACAGCTTATCACATTTCCTCTAGCCAGTACGTACTTTTTATAAAAGCTGCACTCCCAAAAACATCTCCACAGAATTTCTTGACCAAAATCGGATAATCGCCTCCTGACAAGAGTGATTATAGTTAAAAAAGGGCAAGCTAGACAAAAAGGAGGTGTTCGATTTGAGTTCACCATATACTTGTCCTAGCTGCAAAACGAATCGAAGTCGTTTTCATATTATTGAACAAGTTCCCAAAGCGGTAAAACTAGATCCTAATAATGGCGATGTCGTCGAAACTTATGAAACTAATCAATTAGAGCCATTCCATCTCCCTTACCAGGGTCCAACTATCAAAGTACAATGTGGTGCTTGTGGTTTAATCGAAAATGAAGAGCGGTTCGTTAAACAGGCCAAAATGTAAAAACTCGTCTCAAATGGGTTAATCCGTTTGAGACGAGTTCTCTGTTCTTTCATTTAAGTGGTCTGCCTTTGCTCCCACTGGTGTCTACATATCTTTCCTCCAGTGAGGGTATAGATGGTTCACATTATCGGTTAAACCCTTTCGTTTCGTCCCCTTCTTCTATACTTAAGAAGGATTAGGTGAGTCCCCAAGGTTTATTCAAATCTTTGCATAATTTGCTTGCCGATCAGGAACGTTCCAATCGCGTAAGCTTCTATTTCTTCTCGCCACTTTTTATCTTGGTCAATCTCGCTAACGACCGTTACTTCAAAAGGTTTTAATTCGTGATGAAATTCACCTTGTAAAGCAGTATTTAGAAAGTTTGAAGTTTGAGCTAAACCATGATTGCCATGATATAAAACTTGATAAAAAGAGACAAAACCGTGCATGACCCCATTATAACGAATTGCTTCAACCGAATTCCCATTTTCCGATAGAGCTTGGGCATATGCTTCTCCCTCGTCCCTTAATGGATCAAATTCTGCCGTGATGACGAGAGCTGGTGGCAAATTTGTTAAATCTTCCGCATCTAAAGGCGATGTATATGGGGATGTCCAAGTTGTCTGATCAGGTGTGTATAATTCACGTGCTTTTAACATCACATTCCGAGATAATAAATAATAACCACTATCATATTGTTCACGTGAATGAAACTCAACATCTGAAAATGTCGTCAGCGGATACAATAAAGCTTGTGCTGTTATTTCTGGTCCAGAACGATCACGAGCCATTAAAGAAACAACCGTCGCTAAATTCCCCCCCGCACTATCGCCTACAACAGCGATTTTATTTGGGTCTCCATTAAATAAATCGGCATTCTCCTTTGCCCAAACCAATGCTTCATAACTATCCTCAATCGCCGTTGGAAATGGGTGTTTTGGTGCGACTCGATACCCTACCGCAATAACTACACTATTTGTACGTGCTGCTAAAGAGCGCACGATATTATCATGTGTATCAATGTTCCCGTAACCTTCTATAAACGCTCCACCATGATAATAAAGGATAATTGGGTGTGGACCTTCTTTTAGTGGTTGATAAACCCTAAGGTGAATACTGTCCCCATCACTTGTTGGCATCTCTAGAAGATCACTCGTAAATGTGGCTGTTCCTTTACCTGCAAAAATACGAGGCACCTTCATATCAGATGCAACTAAATTATGATTAATCGCATGTAGAAGTACACCGGTTTTAATCGGGACTCTTCCTGCTTCTGTATAGGACATGACATTAACAACGATGACAATAGTGGCGACAAATCCAATGACCATTAAGCCTAAAGCTAAAAACATTCGTTTAATCCTTCTACCTAGTTTCATATTTGCCACCCTTTCCTGATGTCATCTATAGTTTGTTACTTTTTTAGAATTATATTATTATACTAATATTGTATCATATTTTTTTAGGATTTCACATAATTATATAGTCATATTTTTCAGAAATCGACATATTTTTTTTAAATAAGTCCCTTTCCTCTTTTGCCTAAAACAAAAAGACCCAACCAATTTAATCGGCTCGGCCTTCCCAATTATAAACATTTATTTAATCACACAAGTCTTAGACCCTAGCAATTCTTACGAAATAACTTTACCTTATCTTAAAAATGACTATCCCCTATTTTTTTCCCAATGCGACTCAATAAAATGATCACGCCCTGATTTTTGACGATCCGCTTTATAATGATTAGGTTCTTTTTTATAAAAATCTTGGTGTTCTTCCTCGGCAAGATAGAATTCTGATGCAGGTAAAATTTGCGTAACAATCGGTTTTTTGAAAATATTTTTTTGCTCCAGTTGTTTTTTGGATTTTTTCCGCTTCCTCTTTTTGCAACGAGGTATGATAAAAAACCGCTGTGCGATATTGTGACCCTCGATCATGGAATTGACCATCTGGGTCTGTTGGGTCGATTTGAGGCCAATAAAGTTGCAAAAGACGTTCATATGGAAAGATTTCGCGATCATATGTAATTTGAACAACCTCATAATGACCAGTTTCACCCGTTTTGACCTCTTGATAGGTCGGATTCTGACTGTGCCCGCCCATATAACCTGATTCCACTTTAATAATGCCTGGTAATTCATCAAATGGCTGTACCATACACCAAAAACAGCCCCCAGCAAATGTCGCTTTTTCGATTGCATTTGACATAAACATTCCACCTAAATTCATTTATATAAAAAATAGTATAGCATGGTCACTCAAAAAAGACGATCAAGTTGCCCGCAAGTCTGTTCTTAATCGTAACAATGCTTGATCCTTTGCTTTTGCCTCCAACATGACGTCTACCTTTTGTCCAGCCGTTATTTGTTCTAATAGCAAATAGTCATTAATCGAAATGAGCGAAGCATGAGAGCGATCAGTAACAGATTGCCTTCCTGTACTTAAATGAACTTTTGGTACAGCTTGTATACCATCCCATGTTTGAACAACCTTATTAAATAATAGAGGAAGCTCTCTTTCCTCCGTTTCAAAACAACGTTCATGATGAAGATCAAAACAAATCGGAACGCCACATTTTTTATAAATGTCCAATACATCATGAGTAGAATAGTTCTTATCATCATTTTCTAGCCTTAAATACGACTTAACTTTTTGCGGTAATTGTTCGTAATAAGAAATAAAACGTTGCTTAGAAGCTTCCTTATCTCCATAAACCCCACCTGTATGGATGATCATATCGCTTCCACCGACCAATTGTAATAATTCGGCATGATAATTTAAATCCTTCACTGCATTATGTAAAACTTCTTCACGTGGTGAGTTTATAAGTGTATATTGACCAGGATGAACCGTTAACCTTAGCTGATAATCCTTTTGTAATTGGCTGATTTCCTTAAAGGCCTTTAGCATTTCTTCATCCTTTATCCAATTCCAAGTCATTTTTTCATGTGTAGCAAAAGGAATCAACTCACTTGTCATCCGAAAAAAGAAAATACGATTTTCGATATTCCAAAGGAGAATTTCCTTCAATTGATTCACATTATGTAACGCTAGTTCTTTTATATAACCCATCCCCTTTGTTTCTAACGTTTGCAAACGGCATGTTCGAAAAGAACTAGGCAGAGTTAAATTAAGACAAGCATAACCTAACATCACAAATCAGCCCCTTATATTCCTTCTCTTCACCTTCAGTGTATCCAAAAAGGGTTAAATCAACAAAAAAAAGCAATGAATTCATTGCTTTTCTTGGGTTGATTTCTCATATTCATATTCAATTTCTTCAAATTTACGACTGTATTTAACACGAAGATCATGGTTATCAAAATACCAAAGATCTGCATCTTCAACATAAAAGATGAGACCGTCAACTTCTTCTTTTGCTCCAATTGTTGAAGGTTTATCTAAACTAACTCCAAGTGAAAAACCTGATTGCACAGCACCACATCCACCATATCTTGCAAAAAAGCGGACATATTCTCCGTTACCCTCTAAATTAAATTCTTTTTTAAACCATTGAATTGCTGGTTTTGATACATGTATATCCACTATCAACACTCCTATCCCTAAATGCAAACTACGAACTCTATAAATGAATTCCCTCTTTCTTATCATATCAATCACCTTTTCCGATGTCCATTTTTAAGTTCGATACAAAAAAGTTGACTTAAGGAAACTTTTAGATACTAATTGAATACAATACAAAAAGGAGGTACAACAATGTCAAATAAGAAAATCATTGCCTATTCTTATATTTTAAAAAAACTTGGCCTTTTATCTCAATCTGAAGTAGAAAACTTAAATGATTTATATAAATCAAAACCATCAAAAAGAAAATAATAATCTAGGATAAGCTTGTCTAGTTCTATTAAAAAATAAAGTCGAATCATAATGAGATTCGACTGTTATTTTGTCCCTCTGCCTTTCGTTAAATGACAAGGAACCCCTTTCCCGATCGCCCCGGGTTTGCTCATCTTTTCCATATATTCTAAACCACGACTGCATTGCTGTTTACAAGCAATACACGTCTCTGATGTAACCTTTTTCATCGTAAATTGATATTTCTCTTGCGCGGTTATTTTCGGTTGAACTTTCTTTTTCGCCTTAGCCACAACATACCCTTCTTTCCTCGGTGATGTTCCATTGTATGCCGAGTATTGTAAGAAGTGTTGACTAATGTTATTTAATTTTAAAAACTTTACTAAGTAGCTCTCGATTATTCGTACCCTAATTTCTATGATCCTCCATTTTCATTACCTATTACACTTTTTTCGCTCTCTAATTTCTGCGCTCCTCGATTCTCATTACCTATCACGCTTTTTTCGCTCCCTAATTTCTGCGATTCTCGATTTTTATTACTTATTATGCTTTTTTCGCTCTCTAATTTCTGCGTTCCTCGATTCTCATTACCTATCACGCTTTTTTCGCTCCCTAATTTCTGCGATTCTCGATTTTCATTACCTATTATGCTTTTTTCGCTCCCTATTTTCTGTGCTCCTCGATTTTTATTACCTATCACACTTTTTTCGTACCTTAATCCTAGCTTCCCTCGATTTCCATTACGAATTAACAATTAATCTAAAAAAATCCCCTCAACAAAAAAGGACCTCTCAAAAGGCCAAATGCCTTTTTGAGATAGTCCTAGAGAGAAGATTAATTTGTTTGTTTAATAAATAAATCATCTAATGTCTGAATTAGCTTTGTAATTTGTGGTTTTGAAATTTGAGCATTTGCTCCAACCACTTCGCCTTTATGATATAAATCTTCAGAAATAAGTGAAGAAAAGATAACAACTGGAGTATTCCCCCACAATGAATGTTCCTTAATTTTTTCGTTAAGTGATGTCCATCCATTTGAGGCATTTCAATATCAGTAATGATTAAATCAATAGGATCGGTTTGCAGTTCTTGTTGTTGCTCTAAGTAATCCCATAAAAGCTGACCATTTTCAAAAAAGCGTAATTGCCCGTAGCCAGCTGTCGTTAAAGTGTCCTCTAATAATTTTCTCAAAGTTGCCGAATCCTCAGCAATGATAATTTGTTTATTAGAACGCTCTCTTTCACCTAATGCCTTCACTTCTTCAAGGTTTAAGCCTGCCTTTGGATTAATATCGACAATTATTTTTTCAAAATCAAGCAGTAATGCTAAGTGTTCCTCCATCTTAACAATACCGCTTGTATGATTTTCAAAACCTGTTGATAATTCACTTGGTTTTTCAATTTGTTGCCATGAAATGCGGTGAATGCGTGAGACAGTATGTACATGAAACGCAACTTTTATTTGATTTAATTCTGCAATGATTAGCTTGTCATTTTCAGGTTTATTAGAAGCTGGAAGAGCTAATACCTTTGCCAAGTCCACGACAGGAATCACTTCTTGACGTAAACGAATAACCCCTTCCACATGCTGATGACTATTTGGTGTTGCTGTAATCGGAAGTGGATTAATGATTTCCCTTACCTTTAAAACATTAATTCCAAACGTACTTGATGCCACTTCAAACATGACTATTTCTAATTCATTTGTACCACTTTCTAATAAAATATCTTGACTCAATATATTCCCCTCCATCTATATTACGGCTGCCTACAAAAAAGGAAATGTATTCATAAGCTAGCTGAAGTCCATAAGTCCTATTTCTTATTATCTATTGTTAGTTTATAGGATAAAAGATTGATTTAGCAAGAGGTTCTTAATAAAAGGGCAAAAAGACTTAGATAATCAAAAAAAACTGCCTAATAAAGAGAAGCTTTATTAGGCAGTTCATATTCTATAAGTGAATCTCAATTTCGCTTTTTTCCTTTAAAGTATCTAGATAATTTTGAATGGCTTCGGTCTCTCTAGAATTCAGAATTTCAGCTTCTAGATTATCTCGAACTTCCGCAAATTCTCCGATTTCTTCGCCACTCTCAATTTTTGAATCATATAATTGTTGCAACTCTTCTTCTGTTGCGTCTTCGATGTTAATTTGTTCTGCTACAAATTGTTCGGTTTTTAAATCAGTCTCAAGATCGGCACGTAATTCATCCATCGTAAAACCGTATTCCTCTAAAGTTTTTTCAAGCTCTTCTTCAGAACCGTGTTGTAAAATAACGGACTCCATTCTTTGGTCAACTTCTTCTTCGCTAACCTCAAAGTTTTCTGCTGCAATTTCTTGTTCGATGAGCTTATCGTTCACAAAAAGCTCTACAACAATTCCTTCAAGATTACGTAATTCTTCTTGACCTTCTTCCGTCTCTATATCAACTCCCATAAACGCCACAATCATACCAGCTTGATTTTCAAGGAATGGTACATATTCTTCTCTTAGAATATCTTCACCGTTTACGGTTGCGATGATTTCTGGATAATCTTCTATATCCAATTCTACTTGTGGCATTTGCCCCTGTTCTTCCCCAGTAGAATCATTAGCTTCCTCCTCATTGCCACTATTACAAGCAACAAGTAAAAGTAAAGTTAGAAGTGAAAATAATCCGATCTTCCATTTTTTAAACATTCAATAAAGACCCCTTTCAATAGTAACGCTGTCCCTATTGTATCATAAATCAACGATCGTCATTCAATCGTTTACTAGGAAGGAAAACAAATCGTGATTATTTATTCTATTGTAAAAAAAGATTTCATAATGTATAAAGGTAAAATCTAGCTTCAAGCTTCTAAACTGCCAAAATAACGTGAATTCTAAAAAATAGTGTAAATCTAATTAGCTAATTTCCTGGCTAAAAAAGCTTTAAAGTTTTTTGCGGCTAACCCATTTAAAAAATCATCAGAAAAATAATTGGAAAGCTCTGAAAATAAAGAAGGGTATTGTCCAGAGTGTTCTACTCCATCAATAACGGAGTCAATTCCATCAAAGTCGGAACCAATGCCAATATGACCTCCTGCCCCTAACAGGCAAAAATGTTCAATATGTCGAACTAAATCTGAAACCGTTGCCTTTTTTGTCCCATTTAAAAATACTGGATAAAGTACAAGGCCGATATAGCCTCCTTTTTGAACAATTGCTTTAATTTGACTATCCGTTAAATTTCTCGGGTGCTGACAAATGCTTTTGGCATTGGAATGGCTAGCAATTGGAAACGTTGAAAGTTCAAGCACATCCCAAAAACCAGCTTCACTTAAATGCGACACATCCGTTAAAACAGAGTATTGATTATTTCTAGTAACGATCGCCTTCCCTAATTCGGTCAAACCAGCCCCCCGCGGTTCCCCGACACCGTCACCACATAAATTCGCTCCATTCCAAGTTATTCCGATTGAAAGAACACCCAGCTGATATAAAAGTGAGAGCTTCGTTTGGTCATTTCCAATTGCATCGAGCCCTTCAAGAGCTAAAACCGCCCCAATTTCACCTTCTCGTAATTGTTCTACTTGATGCCAATTTTTAATATGTTTCATGTTTGGATTAGGTTTTAAGACTCTTTCATAAAAAGCTTCAACCTGCTCTAACACATTTTGAAACTTTTGATTTTGTTCAATTTCCGGTTCAACAAAAATGGCAAAAAATTGGACCTTCACTTCGCCTTTTTTTAAATTCAGATAGTTTGCTTGAATGTTTTTATCATCATAAAAAGTCCTTTTTTTATCCTTAATGAGCTTTAACAAAACGTCACAATGAGAATCAATTAAATTTATACTCAATGGCCCACACTCCTTATCCGCGAATTAATCACTTTATCTCGCTTTCTAACATATGAATAACAAAAAGAAAATATTAAATGGAGGTTAAAACAATGACTGATCAAAAACAACCTAAAAAAGCAAGACATGGGTTCCAACATATGATGCAGTCAATTGATGAATTCTTTTCACGTTCACTAGATTCCTTCCCAAATCAACCTTTATTTGTCTCTCCGATTCCAATTCGAGTAGCCGAGCTAACGGACGGATTTTATATAACAGCTCAATTAGCAGGCGTTAGTAAAAAACAAATCGAATTAAATGTATATCATCAGGCTGTGCAAATTATTATTCATGATAACGAAGAAACGGAGATTATAGACAAAACAAACAAGGAACAATTGATTCGTTCAAAACATGAAAGGCTTGAGCGAACGATTCGCGTCCCTTTTCTTATTGATTATAACAAGGTTGAGGCAAGTTTTCATAATGGATTATTAGAAGTTAAACTACAGGAAAAACAGAAAACGATCAATTTGGAATAAAGGAGAAAACATGTATGTATTATATGAATCCAAATCAGCATATAAGGCATCCTTATCCACAGCAAGCCACCCCATTTCCACATCCTAGTCAACCTAATCAAATGATGCCTCATTATCAGCATAGACCCCAAACAGCTCCCTATCCTTATCCGCCGAACCAACCATTCCCTCTGGATAGAAATCCACAAGGAATAGGTCCGCTACCAATGATAGGTGGTCAAAGTAATCCGAACTTACAAACACCTAATCCATACGGTCAGCCAAAACCAAAGCAGCCTAAAGGGTTCAAACTCGGATTACCGAAAAGAAATCAACAACAAAAAGAAGGAAATTTACAAGTTAAATCCCCTTCTTTTCTAAGGCAGGCTTTTACGAGTCATGACGGAAAATTTGATTTAGGTCAAACGATCCAAACGGTTGAACAAGTCACAAAAGCAGTGAGTGAAATGTCCCCGATCGTCCAACAAGTAAGCTCCTTGTTTAACAAAAAATAAATGCAGAGTTAGCTGCTCTTATTGTTAGGACATTTGCTTAAGAGCAGCTGCTTTCTTTTTATCAACAGAATAATAGACCGTAAAGAGAACCATCCCAATAAAAGCACTAATTCCCATTACAAAGTACATGGCAGAAACACCAATTAAATCGATAATGGCTCCTCCAATTAACGATCCAATAATCCCTGATAAAGCAAAAAAAGTTGTAATAAATAATACATGCCCTGTTGCCTGAAGGTGATCAGGAAACATTTTACTTACATACTGAATGGACGTAATATAAACAATCCCAAATGAAAAACCATGCAAAACTTGTAACGGCATAACAAACCATGGATTTGTAAAGAAACTCATTAAGAGCCAACGAATCACAAAAATAAATGCAGCAACAATGATTAATTTCAGCGGTTCAATGTCTTTAAACCATTTCATACTTAAAGCAAATACAAATGCCTCGGCGACAACACCGATAAACCAAGCCCAGCCGATCATCGACTCTGGGCCCCCAAGTTCGACGATATAAATGCCTAAATAGCTATCATTAGCCCGGTGTGGAATTGAGATAAATAAAATACATGCTAAAAACAAACCAAGCCGTACATTTAAACCACTTTGAATCGCATGAACGATTGTTACCGCTTTAGTTGAACCAGGAACATCTGAAACGAAACAAGCGCATATAAAAGCAAGAGAAGCCATAAAGACAAGTGGTAATACAAAATGTTCCACTCCAATAGCGGTTAATAAATAACCCGTTACAAGAGAGGTAAAGGCAAAACCAATCGAACCCCACATTCGGATTTGACCAAAATTTAAGCTGCGATAATTAGCCGTTTTTTGAGCTAAGCTATCCCCTAACGCTGTAACAGGTGCTAAAAAGATAAAAAGAATAAACATAACAAACAAATATTGAGTAAATCCGCTCGCAACATAATACATCGTTGCCGTGACAATTAAGCCAATTAAAGCAATCATTAATATTTTATGTATCGTTTTATACTTATCACTTAAAAAACCCCAAACCGGTTGAGCTAACAGCATTGCGAACGGACCAATAGCCATTAACATACCAACCTCGCTGCCCGATAGCCCTTCTTCACGATAAAAAACGGATAAGTAACTAATAATGACCGTATTTGCTGAATAAGCAAAAAATAAATAAGCGATTAATCGAGAAACCGCCTTTTGATTCCGATCTTTTTCTTGTAAAACCACTCAAAAGTCCCCTTCCAATCCAACAAATAAATAGAACGGACCTCAAACTCTTCATGAGTTGAGGCTCTCGTTTTTTTACAATAAACCATCTTGTTCAAACAAATAATCATACGGAATATCTAAAAATAAATATAATGAGTCTGAAATTGGATATGAGTACGTACGTATCCGCTCATCTCGATCAATATCTGTATATAAATCAGATAATAACCCTTTTTTCTCAATGTTCATCCGAACGATGTTTTCTAAAAAATAAGGGCGCCAGCTCCAGTTTTTGTTACGCCCCTCTAGATGGAGCTCCCATTTTCCCAGCTCATTTTTTTCGGCATTAGCAGTTTGTTGAAAACCATCCTGATTACAAATATACACCCGGAAGACAAAATCATGACAATCAGCGGCCACTTTTAAAATAAACTGATCCAAATGCTCCATGTCTTGAATTTCCTTGACCGAATGTTTCATTTTTTGACTTATTAAATTTAATAATTGAATTTGAGCTTCCACTTTTCGACGTTCAAAAGTAATAAAATGCTGGAATTCCTTTTGTATTTTCTCTTTGCAATAATCTAAAGAAATAAATTGACGAGTGGCTTGGATTAGGTAATCCCCTTGGTAATAACGGCCACCGTTACGCCAAGCATAATTTAATTGATTAAAACCAGTAATCCCTTCAAATAATAAAGTTGCCCCTATTTTTCGTGAGAGCATCGAAATCGAATGGTGAACTTCTCGATACAAATGTGGCAAAGAATCTTCTTCTAAAAAAGCGACATTCACTTTGACAATATTAGGTTTTAACAAAGCCAAGTTATCTAAATTAGACGACTTAAAACCAATATTATTAACAGCGATTTGAATACCCGTACTTTGAATATACGCTAATAAGTGCTTAAACTCATCAGCTTGATTGGATATGAGCTGCTCATCTAACTGAAGGACAATGTGTTTTTTTAAATCTTCGTCACCTTGAACCGACTCAATTCGCTTGATTAAGGTTTCACCATTGTCTTGTAAAAGTAAATTTGCATCGTAATTAAAAAATAAGTATACTTTTTGCCCGACTTGTTGAAAATGTTCAATCGCGGTTTCTTGCACATAGTCCTCTAACTCTAGTCGGTATTCATCTGGGATTGTACGATCTCGGAAAAACCAGCCTAAGCTTTTATTTCCCTCTTCCGTTAGAATATGAGCTAACACTTCATAGCCGATCACTAATTGTTTATCTGCACTAATAATTGGTTGATAGTATGGAATGATTTTATCTTTATTCATCATGACATCTAACGGGTCCATCACTTTTCCTCCCTCAAAAACCATTACATCCCATTATAGCATATTGAAGGAGTTAAGATTCTCATGACAACTAAAATAAACCAATTCTAAATATAACAGTGAATTGGTTTTTAGAGGACTACTTTATGTTGTTTTAAAAATTGAAAAATGTGCTTAATGACTTGCTTTGGCCTTTCTTCAGGTGTTAAGTGCCCCGTTTTCTTCAGACAATAAAACGTATTATTTGGAATATCACGTGCTAATTGTCGCCCTATTTTTAACGGAATAATACGGTCCTCATCCCCCCATAAAATTAAACACGGCTGTGTAATTTGCTGCAGCTGTTCTTTCGCTAAATCCCCTTCCCTGTCACGAATCAAATAAAGCATGGAACGGAAAAATTGTTTTTCTTGTAATGGACGACTATATTCTAAGACAACATCATGATTAACGATATGCTGATTATAAACAACTTGCCGAATCGCCATTTCATAATCCTTTTTTTCAATCCACCATTTAACAAAGCGATCAGCAAATGGAAGATAACTCGCATAATAGTAAGAACGTTTTACCTTTTTTAAATAACCTGAGCTATTTAATAAGACGATGGCTTTCACTAATTTTTTATCTTTTAAGGCTGTATAAAGAGAAACTTGTCCCCCCATTGAATGTCCTATTAAAATCGCTTCACGTATCTTTAACAACTTCGTTAGTGCTAACACTAAATTAGCATAATTATCAAAGGAATATCGAAACCCTTTGCTTTTTCCACTCCTACCAAAACCAGGTAGATCGATTAATAAACAATCAAATTTCTTCACTAAATATGGCAACATTTTCCGATAACAATAAGAGGATGAAATAAAACCATGAATCAAAACTAAGACCGGTCGCGTTTTATGTGATTCAGAATAATAATACTCATAATACACGTCTGCTTCTAACAAAAAAACCGTCTTTTTTTCCGTCACCAATGGCATTGTCATCACCCCTTTTCCAAAATGAAGATTATTATCTAGTTTTACCTGGTTTCAACCAAATATGATGCACTCCATCAAAATTTCTTATCTAGACAAAAAAACAGCGATGAGTTTCGCTGTTTTTAAACGATGGCCAAACACATGTCGGGCCTCGATAAAAAATTAGATTGTAAAATCATATGGTGTCTCTTGATAAACATAATAGTTTAACCAATTGGAGAATAATAAGTTTGAGTGTGCTCTCCATTTTAATTTCGGGAGGGCGAGCTGATTATCATCTGGAAAATAGTTGCGTGGCAATTGGATATTCAGACCTCTTGCCTTATCGCGCTCAAACTCTTGCTGTAACGTATCGGTATCATACTCAGAATGACCAGTGACAAATATTTGTTTGCCATTTTTTGAAGCACATAAATATAACCCTGCTTCTTCAGAGATACTTAAAATTTGTAAGTCCGGGTGATTTTGTATATCTAATAAATTGACATCGGTATGTCTAGAATGAGGGGCTAGAAATTCATCATCAAAGCCTCTTAACAACTTCACCGTTGGCTCTAATACTTGATGGTTAAATACACCAAATACTTTTTTAGGAACCATCACTTTTTCAATCCCATAATGGTGATATAAGCCAGCCTGAGCCCCCCAACAAATATGTAAAGTTGATGTCACATTATCTACACTCCAGTCCATGATCATTTGCAATTCAGGCCAATAATCAACCTCTTCGAATTGCAGTTTTTCGATCGGTGCACCTGTAATAATCATGCCATCAAACTTTTGCATCTTCACCTCATCGATCGTTTTATAAAAAGCTTGTAGATGTTCAGATGATGTGTTTTTAGACTGATGGGTGTCAGGATGAATAAAAGAAATATCGACTTGAAGCGGTGTGTTCCCAAGTAGCCTTAAAAGCTGGGTTTCCGTTTGTTCTTTTAAAGGCATTAAGTTTAATATCAGAATTTTTAATGGCCGTATATCTTGCATGTACGCACGGCTCTCACCCATAACGAATATATTTTCTTGATTCAAAACTTCTTTTGCTGGTAAATGATCTGGAATTTTAATTGGCATACCGTCATACTCCTTTTACTCTCTAGTTTTTCTCTTTATTGTACATTCGAGCAGGAAAGTCCCTAGCTGTTGACACTCTCTTTAATATGTAGCATAACACAAATCGAAATACTTTGAACTACTCGCCACTTAGCTAACGCTTAAAGTGGGAGATTCTTGGGAACAGAGCGTACTTGCCAGCGGATTTCTTTGCCAACAGAGGTTTCTCTTATGGACCAAGCTATCCCCGTCGATTCCTACGGTTCTATATGTTATTTAAGCCAAGTCGAGGGTTCTTACCCCTTCGGCTAGAATATTTTGGCTGGCATTGATATCTCGATCGTGATGTTTATGGCAAATAGGACACGTCCAATCCCTTATTTCAAGAGATTTCTTGCCCTCTTGATGTCCACATTCGGAACAGATTTGACTAGACGGAAACCACCTGCTTATTTTCACGATGGTTTTCCCGTACCATTTTGCTTTGTATTCTAATTTTGATACAAAGGCAGACCAGGATACATCCGAGATGGATTTGGCTAATTTATGATTACGCAACATTCCTTTGGTGTTCAAATCTTCGATACAGATCACATCGTGGTTTTTGATGATGTCTGTACTTAGTTTGTGAAGGAAATCGTCACGTTGATTCCTGACTCTTTCGTGCAATCTAGCCACTTTACGTTTTTGCTTCTGATAGTTTTGGGCATCAAATAGATGAATCCCCTTATTTTTGGCCTGTAACGCACGTCTTGAAAGTTTTCGCTGTTCACGTTTTAATTTCTTTTCCATTTTGGCTGTGAACGTATGATTGTCCATCTTGTGACCATCCGAAAAAACCGCAAAGTCCGTGATGCCTAAATCTATACCGATAGATGATTCCGTTTTCTTCAAGGGCTGTACATCTGTTTCGACTAGAATGGATACAAAGAACTTTCCGCTTGGATTTCGTCTGACTGTAGCGTTCAGAATACGCCCTTCAACCTCACGACTTTTGGCCAAGCGAACAAGACCCAGTTTCGGCAATTTGATTTTGTTGTCTACTATGGCCATGTTGCTATTTGTTTCTTTCGTGGTGTAGGATTGTACTTGATTCTTTTTAGATTTGAAGCGTGGCGCTTTATTTTGTTTCTTGAAGAATCGAGTATAGGAATCAGCAAGGTTTTTCAGGGAGGATTGAAGGGCAATGCTATCCACTTCTTTTAGCCATACGAATTCCTTTTTTAGTTGGGTTAATTCAGCCGAACAAGAAGAATACGTTAACCCTTTGCCTGTTTCTTTGTAGGTATCGTTCCATTGCCCTAAAAAGCGATTAAATACAAAACGAGAACAGCCGATGGTTTTGGCAATCAGGGTTTCTTGTTCTTTGCTTGGATAGATACAGAACTTATAGGCTTTCTTGACTAGCACGGCTCTCCCCCCTTAAAAAAACGAACTTTTGTTCTTATTTTATCATAGAAAGGAGCGTTTTGGCTACCACCAACCGACATTCATCTCCCACCTATCGTTGGGCTTTGCCCTTCTCACGATGGAGGAAGGAGTCTTCTGTCGGAAAACGATAAAGAACTAACTTGTCAACATTTAGATCGATTCATATTCACAAAGGAGGAACAAGAATGAAGGTCCACGCCATTTGGTCTTATAAAATCGCTAAATCCAATCAAATATTCGAAATGACAAGTGCTGAAATGACATTACAGGAGGCTCTCATTTTAGCGGCCGACCTCGAAAAAACAGGCAGAGTCAAAACATTAGAATGGTACGATCAAGCTGGAACTTATTGGACAACTAAACAATTAGTCAAATTAAATAAAGAAACAGAAACAGAGCCGCAAAACATTGTCGCCTACTTTGATGGTGGCTATGATGTAAACAGTAAAAGTAGCGGACTCGGTGTTGTCATTTATTATGAACAAAACAAGAAGAAATGGCGGCTTAAAGCCAATCAACAAAACGAATTATTAGTAGACAATAATGAAGCCGAATATGCCGCCCTTTATTTTTTATTGGAACGTTTAGAACAGCTCGGTGTTCATTTTCAATCTGTACAAATTAACTCAGACTCCCTTGTTGTCATTAACCAGCTAACAGATGAATGGCCATGTTATGAAGAACATTATCTTCCTTGGTATGAACGGATTAAAAAGAAGGAAGCGGCATTAGGGTTAACGATTCATTTTACCCAAATCAAACGGGAGCAAAATAAAGAAGCCGATCAATTAGCCACTCAAGCCTTACAAGATATTTCTATTGAAAGCCACATTGAAAATCCACGACGGGATTAATAGAGGAATTTAAGTCAAAACCCAACTAATAAAACGTTCTCGATTAGGAAGCGAAAAATGGTCATTATTAATATCAATCATCAATTGCGTATGAAGATAATAATTCAATAGTGATTGTCTGTCTTTAATTAAGTATTTTAGTGGGGGACTTTGATTCCTTTGATGGCTTTTATTTGATGAATTTGGACTTCATTGGTGGCCTTTGATTCCCTTTGCGGCTTTTATTCAATCGCTTTTGGCTTCATTGCCTCTCTTTGATTCCCTTTGACACCCCGCAACCACCCCTTTTCGACTTCATCCACCAAAAAAGAGAAAAAGCGAGTTTATCGCTTCTTCTCTAACCATTTGATTAATTGAATAGCATAGGCATTATCAATCCGCGTTTGGCCTAAAGGTTCAATCGTCCGTCCATAATCTTCATGGTGAAAGTCTGAACCACCTGTAATTACTAAAGATTTGTTTAACGCTTGTTCGATGTCTTTTTGGATGACACGGTATTTTTGTTGTTCCTTTTCTAAATGATCACGATGATAGATTTCAATTCCGTCTAATGAATCATTTTTGACCCAATCAATAATCGACTCATCTAATCCATAGTGACCAGGATGAGCGACAATGGCGACTCCACCCGTTCGGTGAATCCAATCAATTGCTTCTTTTACCGTCATTTCCTTTTCTTTACCTACATAAGCAGGCTTCCCTTCTGCTAAATAAAGGTCAAAAGCTTCGGCAACATCAGAAACAAATCCTCGTTTTACTAATGCTTTGGCAATATGGGGACGACCAATACTCCCACCGTCAACAAATTGCAAGACATCTTTTTTCTCTAAATCAATGTCACAAGCTTTTAGTTTCGTCAAAATCACTTCAAGCCGTTTCTCCCTTTGCATTTGTTGCTGAGTCAGCATCGATAAAAAATCAACATCATCAACATCAATGCCATAACCGAGTATATGAACTCCTTTTCCTTTAAACTTAGTCGAAAGCTCAATCCCCGGAATAAAGGTCATCCCTAGTTCTATTGCTGTTTCTTGCGCTTCTTTAATTCCGCTCACCGTGTCATGGTCAGTTAAAGAAACATACTGTAAACCAACATCCTTACATTTTCTCATGAGTTCAGCTGGAGTATAGCCCCCATCTGATGCGGTTGAATGCATATGTAAATCTGTCTGTTGATTGCTCATCTGAATTATTTATCCCCTCTTAATCCTTTATGATCAGTCTAACTCGAGCGGCCATATGAGTTGTCCAGTTCTCGTATGCTCTGTATAAACAAGCTCATATTCTGAAGATACAGGGACTTCAAAGGCCATTTCTCCTCGGTTTTTTCGTTCAGGATGAAGTTGTCCACCTAAAATTCCTTTTAACTCTGAATTAGAGGAGTGACTATATGCATAACCTTCTCCATCAACCAACGTAAAATTTAATAAACTAATGTTTCGAACGTCATCCCCTTGATTTTTTATCGTAATATCTACGACAACAAGTTGACTATCCTCATTCTCCATAACTGATTCACTGCGAACATCATTAACCGATATTTCTAATGAATGAATTTCCTGTGTACCAAACTTTACTTCCTCTTTCGGTTGTTCATTGTTTGGTGAAATCGTTTCAGTTGATGGTGCTTCTCTGTTCAAATAAATCACAACAAGTGCAAGTAAAACACATAAACTCCCTAAAAGTACAATTTTCCCCTTCATATCTGGTCCTCTCCTTGAAACATACTACTCATTGTTTATCTTGTTGATATCAATTATAGATATGATGGATACACAAACTTCATGCTATTCTTTTTCTTTTATTTCCACCAGCTATCGGCAATCGTCACTGGCTGCTGTCTTTTATGTTCCGTCTTGAAATACCTTGATTCAATTCTTTCAGCTATTTCAACTTCAACTTCTTTCCCTTCAAGATAATCATCTAATTGGTCATATGTCATGCCAAGAGCAACCTCATCCGGAATGCCTGGTTTATCATCTTCCAAATCAGCGGTTGGTGCTTTTGTATAAAGATGATCAGGTGCTCCTAACTCTTTTAACAAGGCTTTTCCTTGTCTTTTTGTTAAACCAAATAATGGAGCAATATCACAAGCACCATCGCCAAACTTCGTAAAGAAACCAGTAATCGCCTCTGCCGCATGATCAGTCCCAATAACTAAACAACCGTAATGAGCCCCTACATCATATTGAGATTTCATTCGCTCCCTTGCTTTTGTATTTCCTTGATTGAAAAAAGAAAGTGATTCGCCTGTAGCTTCTTGAACCGAACGTACAGCTGCGTCTACGGCTGGTTTAATGTTAACCGTAATTGATTTCGTTGGCTGGATAAACTTTAAAGCATCTTGAGCATCTTCTTCATCTAATTGGGCCCCATAAGGTAAGCGCATCGCAATAAACTGATAATCCTTTTCCTTTTGTTCATTTCGAAGCTCCTCGATAGCCATTTGAGCTAACTTCCCACAAAGAGTGGAGTCTTGACCACCTGAAATTCCTAACACATAGCCATTCGCACCGCTTTTTACAAGATAATCTTTTAAAAATTCGACTCTTCTTCTGATTTCATCCTCTACATTAATTTCTGGTTGAGCCTTTAATGCCGCGATGATCAGTTCTTGATTTGTTGTTGTCATGGCTTTTCCTCCTATTCAAACTCTTTTAAGTTGGGGTCTCTTCAAAAAATCTTTCCAATTGAGACCACTGATTTTCTTTTTTTAATACTTCAATTTGCTTCTCTCCTAAAAGGTCAAAATGAGGATAATCATTTCTAGTATCAATCCAACTCGTTTGGAGGTGATACTTTTTCCCCCATTCGATTAGCTTCCCAAGGTCGGTACAGCCCACTTTCGTCACAGTAGTAAATTGTGGAAAGCGCTTGTCATACCAATAATGTGTAATAAAGGCAATCTCGCCGTTATTCACTCGCTCTTTCCAAGCTAATAATTCATACCTTGTAATCCCAAATGCCAACTAAATCCACCTACTTCAAGTCATTTCAGCTAAATAATAGATGTGGATAGAGCTATTTGTTTCAACTCTATTCTGCTGTTCTCTCCTCATTATTTTAGCATATAACCATATTTTACGTTGACATTAATGCTCCGTAAAGTAACACGGTATACCACAACCATACCCTTTCTAAAACATTTTTAACAGAAAACAAGGATGAACGATTTCCCTTTATGTTCCCCTATTATTTTTCGATTACTTCTTTTTAATTTTCTCATAAGCTTCGTGCCAATGAGGTAATGTTTTCCTAATGGAGATCGGGCGGAAGTTGTCTTTTTTCACACAAACATGGACTGAATTCCCTGTCACACAGAGCTGACCTGCTTTGTTTTTCACTTCATATCCATACTTTACACGTATCCCATCATATTCCTCCACCCACGTATGTATCGATACTTCTTCCCCATATGTTGTCGGTTGCTTATACGAAACTTGTAAATCAATGACAGGTGATAAAATGCCATCTCTCTCCATTTCCGCATAACTAAACCCTAGCTCTTTAATAAATTCAGTTCGCCCGACTTCAAACCAAACGACATAATTCGAATGATGGACCACCCCCATTTGATCGGTTTCTGCGTAACGTACGGCAATTTTTGTAGAAACAATTTTCATCATCATTCCTCCTCTTTATCTTGTACTAATTGTTGTAAGTCGCTCCTAGTTAATGTCATTAAATCAGCCATTTCAAAGGATTCTTCATTTACAATTCGTTCTGCTTGTAACTGGATAAGCTGCTCGACTGCATTAACGACAAATCTACCGTTGCCTTGATGACCTGCATCCGGAATAATTTTTTGTAAAAACAACTCCGCTTCTTTTGTTAACTGATAGCCTAACTGTTCCACCTTTTGGACCATCATTTTTTGTAGTTCAGCTTGGCTATAAGAAGGAAAGACGATATTTTTAGGAAATCTCGAACGGATTCCTGGGTTGCTATTAATTAAAGCTTCCATCTCGTTTTCATAACCGGCTAATATAACAACTAGATTTTCTTGGTGAGTACTCATTTCCTGTAACAATGTGGCGACTGCCTCTTTGCCAAAATCACCGCGTCCATCAGAAAATAAGGAATACGCTTCATCAATAAACAGAACGCCACCTAAGGCATCACGGATTTTTTCCTTCGTTTTTGCGGCTGTTTGACCGATATAACCAGCAACTAACTCAGAGCGACTAGCGATAACTAAGTGACCTCTTTTTAACACCCCAAGTTCTTTTAAAACTTGAGCATAAATTTGGGCAACCGTCGTTTTCCCTGTACCAGAAGCACCAGAAAAAATCGTATTCAGTTGAATCGCATTCGTTGGCAAATTTTCTTTTCTTCTCAGCTGTTGAACTTTAATAAAGGAAGTCAGCTTGTCCAATTCCCTTTTCACTTGCTCTAAACCAATTAATGACTTCAATTCTAATTGAGCATTTTTTTCTTTGGCCTTTTCTTCTTCCGGAAGAAAGTTCTTTTCTTCTAATAAGACATAGTCAGCAGTCACAGCTTCTTCACCAGTACTTTTGGCTCCTTTTTCAAAGATCGCATCTAAAATAATATTTTTAACCGTTCTTGCGTTGCCAAAAGACTCATCCACCTGTGCTCGTTCTATTCGTTCCAACAAGGCTTTTTTAGCTGGATCTGATAAAAGAAAATCATTATCAGATGCGACCTTTTCGCCAATTTGTAAAAGCTCTTCACTTGAATAATCCTCGACATGGAAGTGATTTTGCTCAGGAAATCGACTTCTCAACCCTGGATTAGAGCGCAAAAATACATTCATTTCATCAGGATAACCGGCTAAAACAACGGCAAACGTTCCAGCTTTTTTTTCATTTGTCATAGCTGAGACAAGAGTATCAATCATCGTTTGGCCATAATCATTACTTGAGGTACCTGAACGTTTTAAACTATACGCCTCATCAATAAAGAGTACACCACCACTTGCTTTCTCTATCGCTTGTAAAGTTTGCTCCTCGGTTTGACCAACATAAGCTCCTACCAATTGAGAACGGTCCACTTCATGTACTTCGGAATGTTCAAGCAACCCTAGTTCATAATAGATTTTGGCCATTAACCGTGCAAGTGTCGTTTTTCCTGTACCAGGGTTTCCTGTAAAAATCATATGTAAACTAAGTTCATCTTTTGTGACAAATCCCGATTCAGTTCTTCTTTTTTGATATTGTAAATATTGATATAGCTTCTCAATTCTTGCTTTTATCGGGTCAAGACCGATCATTTTATCGAGCTGGCTTAAGGCAGAAACTTCATGATCGGTAGATGTAAGTTGCTCCATTTGCTTTTTCCATTGCTCGGCCACCTTTTGAATATTCTCTGTCGCCTCTTTAATTTGCCTCAATTGTTCGGCTGAGTAATAAATACCCGAAATTGATTTCGCATATTCCTTCGTTGCTTTTAAAATCAATAAAAAAGGCTCTTCCATTTGTTTATATAAAGAGCGTAATTGTAAGATCAATGAATAACGAGGAACGTCTTCTAAATCAATTGAACTTTGCTCTAAACCTTGGCACGCTTTTTCCATTCTTTCAAGGTTTTCAAAATACACTTCAGCAAACTGGTAATACTGCTCAGCTCTTTCCTTTTTAGCCGAGTGATGATCGGTTTCTCTTATCGTCGGAAAAACAGTTGGAATGTCAATCTCAACAAAAGACTGTAAGACAAATTCCACTTGCCATTTTTTTGCCTCGGAATTGGTCGGATCAAACGATAATGCTTGTTCAAGCCATTTATACATCAACCCGTCATATCGGGCGATTCGCTCATATCTTTTTTCAATTAATAATGTATAAAGATGAGATTTTAATTTCTCCTTTTTGGATTGTCCATTTTCTAATGTTTTGTCCTCTTCGGCTTCCATTCGCTCTAATTGCTTTAATAAGGATAAAGCCTTCGCTTCAGAAAAGGGCTGAGAGGATTCTTTTATTTCTTTTAACCATTCATCTATTTCTTCTAACGACCATTTGTGTTCAATCAACATGCTCACCACTTTCTATTTTACAGACCAATTTTATCAAACTTTAAAAACAAACGCACTTTTAAAAAGCTCAACTGTTGGTATGAAAATGTTAGGCTCTGCTCAGCAGATTATATCAAGTGTTTTACAACCTGTAAGACCGTAAGAAGAAGGCAATCATGAATTGGCAGCATATTTTGGACCACACCTTACAAATTAGTGCTTCTTCACTTTTAAAAAAATAATTCTCCTTTTCATCCAGCGGTGACATTGATACATCCCAAAGCCAATACATGCCCCTAATGTGTTTAAAATCAAATCATCGACATCTGCAACGCGATACAAAAACGTGAATTGAAGTAATTCAATCGTCATAGAAGTTAAAAACCCATATAAAGTTATGAGAATAAACCCCTTCTTTGATTTAAGTAAATATGGTAGTAAATATCCAAATGGTATAAATAAAATAATATTTCCGATTAAAATTTTGAACGGATCTATGACGGAATGACTGAAGACACTTATTCGATAAATGCTACGAAAAGGAATTAAATTATAATTCCGTCCACCTGGACCTGCTTCTCCTAAAGAAGCTCCATAATTCCAAGCAAATAACGTTAAATAAATCAAAGCGATGATATATATATAAAATAATAGCCTCATTCCGGAAATTGACCTCATACTAGTTAACCCTCCAAATAAAAAAATTCGTTGTTAGTTAACAGTATTCAAAGGGTTGTCTATTTATTTCTAACGAACAGAACTTTGTGGTCCCCAGTCCGGGAGCGGTGTCTTACCTCTCATTTTTATATACATTCAAAAAGGGCTGAACCCTCAAAGGTCATTTTCATGACTTTGGGACAGCCCCTTTTTACTTATTACCCTTTAGGTGGAATATAATCTGGTTGCTCATTTCCTTTATTGTTCATTTTTTTGCCTTTATTTGAATCACTTTTACGTGGTTGTGTCCCTAAATGATTCGGTCGAAATTTGTCAAAGGCATGTTGTGATTTAGCCATTTCATCCCCTCCTACTTTATAGGATGGATTTTTTTGAATGATTTATGCCTTCAGGACTTTGTTGATAAATGGCGCTTTTCCCACCGTTCCTCTAATTGTTCCATACGTTGTTCATCATTTAAAATCTCTTCTTTATTTTCTCGAACTAATTCTTCAAATGATAATTTTCTGACTTTTCTCATAATAAAACCCCTTTCTTTATATGATAGTTTACCTATATTTAAGGAGTTCTATACTTCGATTATTTCTTTTTTTGTTTAGGACTTATATACACATCCCCTTTTTCATTCATACTCATCACAAAAATATCTCTCACATTTGCATACCCTTTTTTCTGGATAAGCTTTCTTACTTTATTTATTCCCCCAACCTTATTAACATTTTTCTCAATTAATTCCCCATCTTGAATGAGTATTGTTGAATAACCAGATGATTTAGGCGACTTATTTTTGTCATTTAAAGTGATTGGATTATATTTATCCTTTTTGATCACACTAATTTGACCATTCATTTCAAGCACAGCATAATCAACTTCTGCTAAATTACTGGCATTTTTTAAACGTAAATCCATCATCAACTGTTCTAATGTAAGTCGTGTCTTTTTTAATTGTTCATTTAAAATGACGCCATGACGAATAATAATAATCGGTTCATCCTCAATGACCCTTCTAAATTTAGGAGTTTTAAGGGCAATTAAGGATAACGAAAAATGAATAAACGCAATTACGGCTGCCGCTGTCATCGGACCCTTTAATGGTAATTCGCCATCTGTTAAAGGTGCTCCAAGAATATCCCCAATCACAACTCCAAAAATAAAGTCCAGAGGATCAATTGAACTCATTGAACGCTGCCCTAATACCTTTACTAATAAAAAAATGTAAAGATAAACGATCACACCTCGAATGAAAAATCCGTATATAGGTAGGGTTTCACCGCCTGTCCAAAACTCAAACATTTCGTCCCACCCTCTTTCTAAACGATTTCGTTTATCATTCTGTACGATTTACTCGCTTTTATCTTCTTTAAAATTTTTCTCGCTCATTTTTGCGACTTCAATCTCAGCAAATGAACCAGAATGAAAGTCTTCTTTTGGAAAAGTGGCTTTCGAATTTATTTTCGATTGATTTGTATGTCTGTCTTTTTTTGCTCTTTTTTGAGCGACCATAATGAACCAGCTCCTTTAATTGATATCGCTCGTTAGTTTAACCGTTCCGCCCTTTTTTATGAAAACCTCCACTGCAAAAAGCGAAAATAAAAAAAGCAGATGAAGGGCATTACGCCTTCCATCTACTTCTTTTTAACCTTTTATATCATCATGATTTGGACCGTTTTAATCTTTCTTTTTCGAAGAGTCCACAATCCGTTCTAATAATTCTAGAATTTCCTCTTTGGAAATATCTGTTTTCTTTTCACTTTCGTTGTCGGATTTTGAGTTATCTTCTTTTTCCTTCTCATCATCCTTTTTGTCTTTCTTTACTTCTTCTTCACTTGCTGTTGTCGTAGTCTCTTTTGTTTCAGTTGGTAATACGATGGAATGTTGTCTCGTTTCACGAGGAAGTTCTTTAAGTTCCTCCACTTCCACATATTCACCTTCCACTGTCACATAACGTTTTTTCTTTTTACGCATTTCACTATCTAATAAACTGTAAACAACTGGTATTACAAATAAGGATAGGAATGTACTACTGATCAAACCTCCAATAACAACAAGTGCCATCGGTTGTTGCATTTCTGCCCCTTCTCCAATACCAAGGGCAAGAGGAACCATTCCTAAAATCGCCGTTAAAGAAGTTAAGACGATTGGTCGAGTACGATCTTGAACGCCTTGTACTAACGCATCATAGGAAGCCATCCCTCGTGCTTTTAACTGGTTCACATAATCAACTAATACGATCGCGTTATTCACGACAATTCCTATTAAGACCATGCCCCCTATAAAGACTGTAATGCCAATTGGTGTTTGCGTAATCGTTAAAATAAAAGCAACTCCAATGACAACAAGTGGCACTGTAAACATAATAATAAATGGTGCTTTAAAGGATTCAAATTGTGCAGCCATCACTAGGTAAATGAAAATAATCCCAAGCACAAGAGCCAGTATCATACTGCCAATTGAATCATCCAATAATTCACGTTCTCCACCATAAAATAAACTTGTTGTATCACCAAAGTCTAAATCATCAACAATCGTGTTAATTTCATTCGTAATCTTATTTAATGTCGTATCTGTTGTATAGTAAACCGTAAATTCAACCGCTTCTTCTTGTTCAAGGCGATTAATGGTTGCTGTACTTTCTCCTTCAACAATTTCAGCGACGTCACTTAAGGCAATAAACTCATTCGCTGAATTTCTAATTTGGATATTTTCTAATGCGTCAATATCCTCAATAAAATCTGGATGTAGTGAAACAACAATGTCATAAATATCATGTTCTTCTGTTTGTATACTAGAAGCTGTTTGTCCTGTCGTGAGTCTATTGACTTCATTAGCAATTTGAGCTGGAGCAAGACCGTTTGCACGAGCCGCTTCCGGATCAACCTCAATCGCAATTTCTGGAACAAGTTCCTCAATACTCATTTCCACCGTACGAACGATGTTTAAATCTTCTAACTCCAGTTGTAACTCCTCAGCGTGGTCATAAAGACGGTCTGGATTTGCATCACTAATCGTAAATGTAATTGTATTAGCGTCCGCACCAAGTGCCGTTAAGGTTGAAGCAGAAATATCAGCGTCACTATCAGCACGAGCTAAATCCCTCTCTATGGATTCTATAAATTCACTTGTACTTACAGAACGTTGGTCAAGAGCAACCATCGATACTTGAATTTGTGCTTGGTGACTGCTTCCTCCACCCATACTTTCTGCTGTTGCTCCTGTTGTACTGACGTAATTAGCCACTTCATTATGGTCGTTCAAAATCTCTTCAACGGCTTCAACGGCTTCTTGAGTACGAGCTAAAGAAGTTCCATTTTCCATTTCAATATCAATCGTAAAGGAACCTTGGTCACTGTCTGGTAAAAATTCGACTCCAACAGTTGTTAAACCAAGACCACCGACAACAAGAGAGATAGCCGTAATCATCAAGACTGTTATACGATGGTTAAGCACCCACTCCGCTGCCGATTTCAACATTTGCATCGATTTAGACTGAATTCGCTTTTCTTCTAAATTTTCAGTAGGGGTTTTTAACCATCTACTTGCAATCATTGGAATAACAGTAACAGCTACAATTAAGGAAGCAATTAAACTAAAGGATACCGTTAAAGCAAATTCAGCGAATAAATTCCCAATTAGTCCACTTATAAAAACGATTGGTAAGAAAACCGATATTGTCGTTAATGTAGAAGCGGTAATCGCTGAGGCAACCTCTTTTGTTCCATCAAGTGCTGCTTGTTTTGGATCCTTTTGCATCGATAAATGGCGATAAATATTTTCAATTACGACTATCGCATTATCTATTAACATCCCGATTCCTAAAGCTAAGCCACCAAGACTCATTAAGTTCAGGCCGATATCGGTAAAATACATAAACGCAAAAGTGGTAATAACGGAAAATGGTATCGCTATTCCAATAATTAATGGTGTCTTCATATTTCTTAAAAAGAAAAATAGAATGAGCATCGCTAGGATTCCACCAAAGATTAGGGCATTTGTCACACTGTTAATCGACAAGTTGATAAATTCCCCTTCATCATACAAAGAGACTACTTCTAAATCCTCGTACTTTGATTCATTGAGCATTTCAGATAAGCGGTCATTGACAGCATTAGATACAGCGACTGTATTCGCTTCTGATTCCTTCATGACGGTAAACTGAATCGCTTCTTCTTGATCAGCGCGTGTAATCACTTGACGATCCTCTGCACCAATTTCAACGGAGGCAATATCAGCAAGCTGAATTTCTTCTCCGGTTTCTTGGTTTACAGTAACCACTAATTGTTCAATATCTTCTACACTTGTTAATTCACTAATGACACGAGTCGTTAAATTAAGTTCATCGGTAATAACCGTACCACCTGGCATCGCCACATTATGGGACTGGATAAGGCTCACAACATCTGCCTGAGTCACACCTGAATTGACAAGCTCATCTTGATCTAAGTACACTTGAACCTCTTCGATAATCGAACCAGATTCGTTAACACTAGCAACACCAGGAATTTTAGTCACTTCACTTTGTAAATCAAACACAACATCTTGGAAGTCTGCGACAGGTTCATGCGAGGTTATCGCCAATTGGAGAGTTGGCATCATAGATGGGTCAAACTTTAAAAAACTTGGTTCGTTCGCACCATCAGGTAAAGGGATTTGTCGAATCGTATTAATAATGTCTAATTCAACATCATCAATGGAAGCTGCCCAATCGAATTCCAACAAAATTAAGGACGTTCCTTCAGATGTTTGCGAGGTCATTCTTTTTAAACCAGAAGTAGTGGAGAGTCTGCTCTCTAGAGGGACAGTCACCCTATCTAATACTTCTTCAGGACTTGCTCCATTATAATTTGTTACAACCGCAGCAATGGGCGGATTAATATTTGGAAATAACTGCAATGGTAAATTAGTTAACGACACAAATCCAAATATTAAAAAGAACAACATCGCGACGATCGTAAACTTCGGTCGCCTTATTGAAAAATTTGTCATACTAAGCTCCTACTCCTTCTCTATTTACATAGTTAAGTTTCTTAACAGTTAAATTACTTAATTAAATTACATGTTAAATTTGTTATTCTCATATGTCAATGAATATACCGATTTAAATGACTGTTCCATTAACTTCACAAAATCATGTAACAAATCCGTCACATTCTTCATAAAAAAATCGCGCCTGGTAATATATCCCTATTTTATTTTGTTCTTCGTGCTTCTTCCCTTACTATTTTTTCAAACATCTCTACTGTTTTGGAAACCTGCTTTAAATCATCCATTGGAATTTTTGTGAAATATTCATCTAAAACTTTTTTTTCAAACTTATCTAATTCCTCTTTAATCTTTTGCCCTTTTTCTCCAAGTTCTAATTGCACTTCACGGCGATTTTCTTTTTTGATCGTACGAATGAGCAAATCATCTTCTTCAAGTTTATTCACTAATTGTGTGACCGCACTTTTACTCACTTCTAAATAGTCGGCCATTTCTTTTAAAGTAATCTTTGGATTTCTTAAATATAAAAATAAGATAGCTTCTTGTTTTTTAGTAAGTTGGACTTGACTTAAATGACTAATTTGCGGTAAAACATATTTTCCAATACTATGTATGGCTGTTTCGATTTTCAATAATATTTCGCGATATTCTTCCATCATGTTCGTTACCCCACTCCCTAAAAATTACTCCTTATGAAACGAAACACTTTTATTCAGTTAATCAAACAACGAAAAAAATAGCAAACTATATGTTATTTTGGTTATGCCCCATCTGCTCTACTCCGATTGCTGATGGCCCGCAGCAATCGCGGTGAATCTAGAATCCTCCTCGCGACTAGTCACAAGACCACTGAAAAAAGGTCTACTCGTCTAAAATAGGGTTACATTAGTTAGAGTACTCCGCGAGCTGCATGCCCTACGCATTCCGCTCGCTCCGTTTTAGTTCATGAAAAACAGTTTGAAGCCATGAACAAACATTTACTTGGAAATCTAATACCTTAAGGTTTTTCTAAGATAAAGATGATCTTAAGACTTTTCAGTGGTCTCTACATAACCAACATGGTGAAGCAAAAATACGCTCTGACATTAACAACAATAATAAGTTAAGTTGATGTAACCGTATATCCCGGGTCATTTCTAGAACGACAGCCAAAGTAGGCCTTGTCTTCAGATATTACACTCCTCCGTTTGGTGATTTCTTTTTTGCTTGGCTTTTAATTAAGAACGTATATTCATTCAATTCAGACCTAAACATTTTGTGGACTCTCTTTTTTCATGGATCACTTGTTTTATAAAGTTTATGTGCGGATACATCTTCCAACTGCTTTTTCCACAATAAATGGAAAAAACATTCAAAATGAAAAAAGCCATGGAAGATTAGCTCTTCTCATGACTTTTTACTTTAAAAGGGCTTTTTTACTTGGCCCAATTTTAATTATTTTTACTTTATTAAGCTAGCTTTTGACGTAATACCATTTGAAGGATTCCGCCGTGTTTGTAGTAATCTACATCGACTTCACTATCAAATCGTACTAATGCTTCAAATTCTGTTTTGTTTCCAGCTTCATCAACTGCCACAACTGTAACGTGTTGACGAGGTTTTACATCTGCTGGTAATTGAACTTCGATTGTCTCTTTACCAGTTAAACCTAAGCTTTCAGCACTTTCTCCATCTTTGAATTGAAGAGGAAGAACGCCCATTAATACGAGGTTACTACGGTGAATACGCTCATAGCTTTCCGCGATTACCGTTTTAATTCCTAGAAGGTTTGTTCCTTTAGCAGCCCAGTCACGCGAACTTCCCATTCCATAATCTTTTCCAGCAAGAATCGTTAAGCCTGTATCAGACTCTTTGTATTTCATCGCTGCATCATAGATAGACATTACTTCACCTGTTGGCCAGAAAGTTGTGTATCCACCTTCTGTGCCTGGAGCAATTTGATTTCGGATACGGATGTTTGCAAACGTACCACGCATCATCACTTCATGGTGTCCACGACGAGAACCGTACGAGTTAAAGTCCGCTTGCTCGACACCTTTAGATAGTAGATATTTTCCTGCAGGTGTATCTTTTCCGATCGCACCAGCTGGAGAAATATGATCCGTTGTAACCGTATCACCAAATTTACCGATAACACGTAAACCAGTTAATGGTTTGATTTCTTCAGGCTCTTTAGAAAGACCTTCAAAGAACGGTGGGTTGGCAATATAAGTAGAATCATCATCCCACTTGTAAAGAGAATCATCTGTTGTATCAATCTCGTTCCAACGTTCGTTGCTTGAGAATACATCTTCATATTCACGACGGAATAATTCAGGTGTAACCGTTTCTTTGACAACTTTTCTAATTTCTTCAGCCGTTGGCCAGATGTCACTAAAGTAGACAGCTTTTCCATCTTTACTAGTACCAATCGGATCGTTTTTCAAATCAATATCCACTGTTCCAGCTAAAGAATAAGCCACAACTAATGGTGGTGAAGCTAAGTAATTGGCTTTCACTAGTGGATGAATACGACCTTCAAAGTTACGATTACCAGAAAGAACAGATGTAACGGTTAAGTCACTGTCAGCGATCGCTGCTTCAATTTCATCTTCTAATGGACCAGAGTTCCCAATACATGTCGTACAGCCATAACCAACGATGTTATAGCCTAACTTCTCCATATAAGGAAGTAAACCAGAATCCGTTAAATAACCCGTAACAACTTTTGAGCCAGGTGCTAAAGAGGTTTTCACATACTCAGGCACTTCTAGACCAAATTCAACCGCTTTTTTCGCGACTAAACCAGCACCGATTAAAACATACGGATTAGACGTGTTTGTACAGCTCGTAATCGCTGCGATTGCAATTGAACCTGTTTTCATTGTTGTTTCGCGACCGTCGTTAAACTTCACTTCAACTTCTTTATTAAATTCATCTTCTGTTAATCCTAAACCTTGTGTTCCTTGTGGAGCAACAACGGCATTACGGAATGAAGATTGCATATCAGAAAGTGGAACTAAATCTTGCGGACGTTTAGGACCTGAAAGATTCGCTTCAATTTCTGATAACTCAATTTCCACAACATCTGTATAAGTTGGGTCAGGAGTTTCACCAGGTACATAGAATAAACCGTTCTCTTTGCTATACTGTTCAACTAAGGCAATTTGTGCTTCAGAACGGCCCGTTAAACGTAGGTAGTTAAGAGACTCCGCATCTACTGGGAAAAATCCACAGGTAGCTCCATACTCAGGTGCCATGTTTGAGATCGTTGCACGATCGGCAAGTGGCATAAACTCAAGTCCAGGACCGAAGAATTCAACAAATTTACCAACTACTTTTTTCTCACGTAGGACTTGTGTTACTTTAAGGGCTACGTCTGTCGCTGTTGTACCACTTGGAAGTTCTCCAGTAAATTTAACCCCGATTACTTCAGGAACTGGGAAATATGAAGGTTGTCCTAGCATTCCTGCTTCTGCTTCAATTCCTCCAACACCCCATCCAAGAACACCGATACCATTAATCATCGTTGTATGTGAATCCGTACCAACTAATGTATCTGGGAATGTGATCGTGTCACCGTCTTTTTCAACAGCGTGCACAACATTTGCTAAATACTCTAAGTTAACTTGGTGAACGATACCAGTTGCTGGCGGTACAGCACGGTAGTTATCAAATGCTTTTTTCGCCCAGCTAAGGAACTCATAACGCTCTGCATTACGTTTAAATTCTAAATTCATATTATAAATTAAAGAATCACTTGTACCTGCTTTATCAACTTGTACAGAGTGGTCGATGACTAAATCAACCGGAATTTCTGGATTGATTTGGCTTGCATCTCCACCTAAATCAGCCATTGCTTTACGAAGTGCTGCTAAGTCCACGACTGTTGGCACACCTGTAAAGTCTTGTAGAATAACACGAGATGGTTTAAACGGAACGGAAATATCTTCGTTTTGACCGTCTGTTCCCCATTTCGCTAAGTTTTCAACATGCTCTTTTTTAATAAAATAATCATCATATTGACGAAGCACCGATTCCAAAAGGACCTTAATTGAATAAGGCAATTTTGAAACTTCACCAATCCCCGCTTGCTCTAAAGCGTCTAAGGAATAATACTTGTACGACTTGTCACCAACACTAAATGTTTTCTGTGACTGATAAACATCTAAATTCTTTGACATATGTATTCCCTCCTCCAAATCAATAATACCGTATACAATTAAATTTGTCTAAATTTCGAACTTATATAAAAATCTATACAACACGAAAGAAAACGCTTTAATTGATTTTCGTACGGTACCCCTTCTATAGAATAGCAAAACTTATTAAAAGAATAAATATAATTTTTCAAATTTAACTAAATCTTTTGAGCAGAAAATATAAGAATAAACTGTTTTAAGGCGAGGAATTAATTGCTAAAATGAGACGCTTCCTTTCGGGCAAACTATAAATGGAGGTGTCATTAAAATGAAGAAAAAGTCCAATCATATCATTCCAAATATGAATCACGCTAAATCACAAGGAAATGGGGCTGGTTATAATTCTATATACGCCGAAGAAACCGCCCAAGAACCTTTGAGTGAATTAGAAAAACAAAACAATAAAAAACGAAAAAACGCCAATGACAACTCTAACGTTACCCTAATACGTCACTCATTTAAAAGCGTTCATTCTTGCAATTGAAAAGGAGGACAACATTCAAAATGGACCATCATCGAATGACAAAAAAAGAACGACATTCAGCAAAGGATCCACGTCGCAATGCCGGACAACCCGCACCATTAAGCGGTTCTAAAAAAACAAAAAACAAAAACCATGTAAGTCAAACAAATGGAGAAGCGTAAGAGCGGAAGCTATTGATTTCACCACTCTATTTAGACCTTTTCCTTACGGTGTTTGACAAAGAGACAGGCTATTGCTTCTCCTTTTGTGCCTGTCTTTTTTTTCGTTCGTCTGTTCGGCGTTTTCGAATGCTAAAACGTTGTTCAGCTCCTTCATATTGCCATTTCTCTTCTTCAGTTTCAGGAATGAGTTTTGGGACGGCCGTTGGTTTCCCCATGTTATCTAAGGCAACAAAAGTCATATAAGCTGTTGCTGTCAACCGTTTCTCGCCGGTAATTAAATTTTCCGCTTCGACCTTCACATACACTTCCATGGAGGTTCTTCTTGCATACGTTACATACGCCTCAATACAAATCGCTTCCCCTGTGTGAATAGGTGCAATAAAATCCATACTGTCACTTGAAGCCGTTACGACCGTTGCCCGGGCATGTCTCATTGCGGCAATACTTGCTACTTTATCGGCATTCGCCATCACATTCCCACCAAACATAGTGCCATGAAAATTGGTATCTGGAGGTAAAACAAGATCGGTTAAAACCGTTTTTGATTCACTTGCTACTTTGCTATTCATGTTTGAATTAACCCCTTTTTTCTCTTAAATCCTTTTATCATCATTTCATTATACTTTGGAAAATAAGACAATGCACGTTTCTTCGTTTTAGAGATGTGAAAGAGCCTAAAAAGTTTTGAAACGGTCTCGACAGAATTTCCCCTTCTCCAAAAAGGTCAGAGCGTATATAATAAAGGTTAATCATTTTTTAATTAAAGGGGTGATAGCATTGATAAAAAGACTCAACTTTCCGTTTATTCTATCAATCTATCTCTTATTACTAGCTTTTTATCTCTTTAATTTTAATAGTGGGAATGAACATGGCTATGACTGGTCTTCACCCAATCTGTCAGTATTTGCTGAGGATCCCACTCATCACAATCTGTTTAACGGTGGTGATGACCAAGAAACGAATATTTATTACCTCAGTATGGTCATGATTAGTATGATTTTGTTTCTATTTGGTCAGTTTCATTTGATCCATAATAACAAATTGTTGCTTTACCCGAAACTTTATCAATCGAATTATTTAAAGGGATTCCTTGCTTTTTCTGACAAATAAAAAGTCAAAAAGGAGGAACCGCCAATGATGATGTTTCGTTTAATTATGGTCGTTTTTTTCTCACTAACTGCTTTAAGCCTCTTTACTTTCCAAGGAATCGAAGGAGTTAAAGCTTTTTTAGAAATTATCAAGACAACAAAAAGTCATTAATAAACAAAGGGCTTCTGCTAACGTCATAGTGACAATAGCGGGAGTCCTATTTTTATGTGCTAATAAACGAAAAATTCGGCTTTGCGTAGTTTTACTATCTATTACTGATGATACGCCCCTTAATCTTGGCTTTGCGGATTTTTTATTCCTTATTACTGATGATACGCACCCTAATCCCAGATCTGCTTAGTTTTCATTCCCTATTTCGATTAATTCGCACCTTAATCCTGGCTCTGCTGATTTTTCATTACCAATAAAAAAACCAGCAACTTAACGCTAAGTTACTGGCTTTTTGTTATTCACTTAACAGATTGAACAACACCTATACCTAAAAACAATATTTTTTATTTTTATTACGATATAAATACATTGTAATTGGAGCAAAAATGATAAAGATAATACCGGAAGTTAAGAAGACCCACATGATGGCTTCCGTTGTTATCGTTCCATGCATAAATCCACGTACCGCATTTACAAGGAGGGAAATAGGATTTACATCAACAAAAGCTTGAAGCCAATTAGGGAGTGTTTCGGGCGCGACGAACACATTGCTTATAAAAGTAAGAGGGAAAAGAACCATCATACTCACTAACATAAGTGATTTTTCTGAACGCATAATTAACCCAAGCGTTGTCCATATCCACGATACACTAAAACAGAATAACAAGATCAGTAAAATCGACATGCTCACTCCAGATAAGCCGCCTTCAGGACGAAACCCTAATATGTAACCAAGGATAATCATAATCACAGATGCAATCGTATAACGAAAGACATCAATTAGAAGTCCTCCAACAAGAGCCGACGGTAACCAGAGTGGCATCGTTCTAAAGCGGTCAAAAATTCCATTTTGAATATCCTTATTTAAATCAAGTCCTGTATACATCGTAATCTGCACAACCGTCATGACAAGAATTCCTGGTAATAGAAATTGTAAGTATTCACCCGTTGAACCAGCGATCGCCCCACCAAATAAAAACGTAAACATAAGTAAAAAAATTACAGGAAATACAGTTACATCAAAAAGTTGTTCAGGCACATGTTTTATTCTCAGTAAAGCTCGTTGTGAAAATGTTAGAGTAGAAGAGAAAGCACTTGGTCGCTCCGGTCGCTTTCCAGAAACAATCGCCTGCAGTAATTGTTCATTCGGTCCTTGTTGATTTTCAGAATGATCGTTCATGTCGTAGCTCCTTCTTTTTGTTTGTATCGTCCTGCCGATTCATTTGTTAACGTCAGAAACACCTCATCCAAACTCGGTTGCCCGAGTGAAAAATCAAGAAGTTCTATATTTGAACGAACTAATTCTCCCATAGCTTCAGCAACTCTAGATGGGTCATTTACTTGAGCTATCAAAACAGTTCTTTCTTCAGAGATCTTTATTTGAGAATCTAAATATCTTGTTAAAATATTTAAGACACTCTCACTATCTTCAGGATTAGAAATAGTCACGCTCAAAGTCCCTTTCCCTACCGAAGCCTTTAATTCTTGACTTGTTCCCTCAGCAATAATTTTCCCTTTATCAATAACGGCAATTCGGTCGGCTAATTTGTCAGCTTCTTCTAAATATTGAGTGGTTAATAACACTGTCGTACCGACACTCGTTAAGGCACGGACGATGTCCCACACTTGATTTCGACTTCTAGGATCTAACCCTGTTGTCGGTTCATCAAGAAAAAGTAAATCTGGTGTAACCACAATACTTGCCGCAATATCAATACGCCTTCTCATTCCTCCAGAATATTTTTTGACTTGTTTCTTTGTCGCTTCCTCTAATTGAAAGGCACTCAAAAGTTCTAGTGCTCGTGCTTTCGCTTCTTTGCTCTTAAAGCCACTAAGTTTGGCAATCATAATAAGGTTTTCTAGTCCTGTTAAATCTTCATCAATTGACGCATATTGGCCAGTAAGACTGATCCTTTTTCTAACTTCCTTCGTTTCAGTTTCCAAATCATGTCCAAAGATTCGTGCATAACCAGCATCAGGTTTAAGTAAAGTCGCCAGCATTCGAATAGTTGTCGTTTTTCCAGCACCATTAGGACCTAAAAAACCATAAACGGTTCCCTTTTCGATTTTTAAATCAACACCATCTACGGCCGTATGATCACCAAAAACTTTAACCAACCCTTTCGTTTCAACAGCCAGATCCAATTGTCGCTTCTTTTTTACACTTATTTTCAAGCCATTTCCTCCTAAAGTAAGTTTTAATTTTATAAAAGCTATTTTATTATTACTGTTGGTTTGTTCCATACATTCATTAATTATTTGCTTGAATCTCAATAAAGGGAAACATTTAATCTATCTCCATTCCTTTATATTATTTCCCAAAAAAGAGCGGCAATCCTTTTGGACCACCGCACTTGACACTTTGTTGTTATCTTATCCCCAAATCTCTTTTGAAATATCTACAATGTATTTTAACTTAGCCCATTGCTGTTCTTCTGTTAATATATTTCCATGATGTGTCGAAGCAAAACCACATTGTGGACTAATGCACAATTGTTCTAATGGGACATATCGAGTCGCTTCTTTTACACGAGCTTTAATGTTTTCTTTATCCTCTAACTCACCGTGCTTTGAAGTAAATAAACCTAAAACGACTTGCGGGCCTTCATTTGGAATATGTTCCAATGGGTTAAAGTCTCCAGAACGGTCATCATCATACTCTAAGAAAAATCCATTTACTTTTTCTTTGGCAAATAACGTTGGGGCGATTTTAGCATAACTACCTTCAAAAGCCCATTTTGAACGATAGTTGCCACGGCAAAGGTGAGTCGTTACGATTAAATCTTCTGGTTTATCTTCTAAGACACCATTAATGACCCGTAGAGCTAAATCAATCAATTCTTCACGTGAATAACCACTATCATTAAATGGGATCTCCGGAGCATTAAGACCTGCAATATATACATCATCTAATTGTATGTAACGGCATCCAGCATTATAAAACGCTTTAAGTGCCTCACGATACGTTTGGATTACATCTGCCGTATATTCTTCAATGTCAGGATAGATTTCAAGATTACGGATGCCTGCGTTAAATAATTGATTTGGACTTGGAATCGTTTGTTTAGCAACTGCACGGTCTCCAACAATTTCTTTAAATTCAATAAAATCTTTAATATGAGGATGCTCTGGATTAAATGAGATTTTCCCATTTACACGAATATCGTATCTCTCTGTCTCTTCCCCTTTGAATTTAAACCCGTGTTCTGGAACATAACCCTCAACCCCATTTAAATGTTCTAAGAAATCAGTATGCCAAAACCTGCGACGAAATTCTCCATCTGTCACAGCTTGAAGCCCAACTTCGATTTGTTTATCCACAATATTTGTAATTTCTTCTGTTTCAATTTTATGTAGTTCCTCGGCAGTAATATCCCCAGCTTGAAACTGTTTTCTCGCTTGATGAATTCTTTCTGGTCGTAATAAACTTCCTACATGATCGGCTCTAAATGGTGCTTTAACTAATGTTTTTGTCATATTATAAAATCCTCTCTTTAATTTAATTGTTTTTAAGTAAAGCATTCTCCTTCATCATTTTAAAAATAAAACCCCCCTCTTCTATCAAATAAGAAGAGAGGGTTGATTTACACAAACAAATGTCCTACCCTTCTTATCTTGTAGCACGATGCTACTGGAATTGGCACAGTACTTAAAAAAGTCCGCTGCCGAGGTTTCAAAGGGCCAGTCCCTCCACCTCTCTTGATAAGAAAATTTTGAAAATATATAATTATGAAACTAACTATAAACTTAAGTAAGCAACTTGTCAACCTTAATTATTCTAGTTCATTATTTTATCAACTAGAAATAAATGGATGAATGATAACAAAATGATGACGATTGAAACGTTCCTCAAGGAAAGGTTACAAACAGATTTCATTTCAATTAAATAGAGGGAGATTCGCTTGCCTCTTTTCTTTTCAGCTGTTAGCATTGCAATCGTTGGACCGAGTCTTATCGGACAACAAATATTCAATATGAGAAGATTCCATTCATTCATATTGAATAAATGAGAGCAAAAGCGTACATCTATTTTACGCTCACAGCTTGAAAATTATAAGGAGGGTTTCTTTTGATGAAAACAAAATCAACATCAAGAGTCATGCAACGGTTTGGTTTACCGCTTGCAGCAGCAGGAATGTTTATTCTATTCGCCCCAAGTCATTCAGAGGCGGCTGGAGAAAAAGAAAGCTTGCTGTCAAAAGGAATGGAAGGCTCCCAAGTAGAAGAATTACAAGAAAAACTAGAAGAACGCGGATTCATTGACACGGTTTCCGAAAAGGGTGTCTTCGGTCAAAATACAAAAGAAGCAATCAAAAAGTTTCAAAAAGAACATAACCTATTTGTTGATGGCGTCGCCGGTCCTCAAACATTAGGGGCGATTGCCGTACTTAGAATAGAAGATAAGGGCTTTCTAGTAGAAGCCTTACAAGAAATATTAACGCAACTAGATTATTATGAGGGTGAAATAAACGGGGAGTTCACAGAGGAAACAGAAAAAGCTGTCCTTAAGGCTCAGAAAGATTTTGAAATTTCCGTTGATGGAATTGCTGGACCACAAACATTTAGTGCTTTATACAATTCTATTTACCCGAACCAAGAAGAGCAAGACTCTGAAAAAGAAGTCATTCAAACTTCAAACGAAATTGCAGATACAGAAGAAACAGCAAGTGAAACAAACACAACGCCAGCAGCAGAGCAAGAACCAGCTGAAGAACAAGGTCAAACTTTATCTGTAGAAGCAACAGCTTATACAGCTGAATGTAACGGCTGTTCAGGTATTACGGCAACAGGAATTGATTTAAGAAATGACCGCGATAAAAAAGTAATCGCTGTTGATCCAGAAGTCATTCCATTAGGTAGCCGCGTTTACGTAGAAGGTTACGGAGAAGCGATTGCTGGAGATACAGGTGGAGCCATTCAAGGAAATAAAATTGATTTACATGTTCCAACTAAAGAAGAAGCGATCCAATTCGGACGCCAGCAAGTGAATGTAACGATTTTAGATTAATGATAGAGAAAAGAACGGTTCTAGAGGGAAGTCCCTTTAGAACCGTTCTTTTTAAAACTGACAACCATTATTGAAACCTATCCATCATTTTGTCCATCCAGGTTCATATGTATAAATCACATCCCCACGATGTTGGGCATTACCTCTAAAGCTTAAAAAATCCTCTTGCTTTGTCAAAACAGCACGAAAGAGTAAAAAATCATCTTTAGAAACTCGGTAACTTTCCAATTCCCGCTCACGTAATTTTTGGATTAAAGAGGCTGCTTCTTCATTTGTCATTATTTCCCCCCCTTTCGCTCTCAAGTAAGAGGTCATTCCCTAATTAAGTATAAAAATACGGTAATATTTTTAAAGCAAACATAGCAATTACAGCCAATGTAAGCCATAATGTCGATAAAAACAAAGAGGCTATTTCATCATGCAACTCTCGCTCCTCGCGTAAATAACCGAACATTTCTCTTATTTTCTTCGCCGTTATTCCTAACAACGCACCAATAATGAGCCATAATATCAAAACCGCCCAAGTCCATAAAGATAACCAATTCGAAATCATTATAACCCCTGTCACAACTGAAACCACAATCGCACCATGAGCTACTTTAATAATGCTTTGATAAATTCTTAAAACGATTTGCAGTTTATGTACCTCTGTTAAACGAATTCCTTTTAAAAGAATAGGCAGAGGGATTAAAATAAAAAAGATAACCGAAATTAATACATGAATACCGTAACTAATAATATAAGCCATGATCTGATTCACCCCTCATCCATCATAGCAAAACAGAATAAAAGATCAAAAGAAAAGTTTATAACCACACCCTCCAAAATGCTAAGGTCAGTGAAAAAATTCTGTTAGTTAAAATCAGTGTGGATGATTTGGATTACTCCGCTGGCTCCAATTTGATTAAAGAAAAAAGCTAAAGCCATTATTCATTCTCCAATGAATAACCTAATGCTTTCAGATTCGTCCTCGTTAAAGGCGAGAATAAGACTTTTTCAGCAACCTTTAAAACGCCTTAATAAGTCCATCTTTTAGTAATTCTTATTTCACTTTTTTTATTAAAATGTGGTAGGATTAAGACGATACAAAATGAGGTGACAGATATGAATGATTGGTTTATGTGGTTTATCGTTTTTTGGACGATCTTTTTAATCACAGTCATGTTTATTGGTGGCTACTTTATGTTCCGTAAATTTCTTAAACGTTTACCAAAAGATGATGGTAAGTCAATTTTAGACTGGCAGGAGTTTTATATTGAAAAAACACTCCATTTATGGGATGACGCCAATAAAAAATTGTTAAATGAATTAGTCGAACCAGTACCTGAACTTTTTAGAGATGTAGCAAAAGGCAAAATTGCTGGTAAAATTAGCGAACTTGTTTATGAAGAAAAAGCTGATAAAATAACGCTTGATTATATTATTCGCGGTTACATTATCGCCACACCAAAACGTGATCATAAATTTTTACGTAAAAAATTGGACGAGCTAAAAATTGACGTGCAACCTTATGAAAACTTATTTGAACAAACGAGTTAATGGAGGCTCTCGATGAGAAAGGCTAAACTTGATCTAGGTTTAGCCTTTTTCTTGATTAAAAATTCGCGTGCAACAAACAAGGATTCCCGTAAGCCATTTTTATGCCAATGGTCGACTAAACCGACTTATTCAAAAGCGAATGTTAAGATTGGACAGGAATATTCAATTCATCTATTGCCTCATCACGCTCTTTCTCGATTTTCCGAAACGAAAAATACATAGAGACACGCCAAGGGATAATCATCGAATATGCCAATATAAAAAACATACCCGCAATTTGCTCCATCTCAATCGACTGCCCTAAAACGATTCGTAAAACAATTCGAAAGGCTAAAAGCCCAACTAAAATAAAAGCAAATAACTTCGAGCGTTTCATATAGATTTCATTCTGTTTAATTTCAAATTTAGATGACTTGATTAATAAAATCGAAAAAAGCAGTCCAACCGCAACAGCCTCTAACACTTGAAGTATCGAAAGGTATGTTGGTTCATATAAAAACATCAAAAATCCACTAGACATAAATAGAGGTGGTAAAACAATTTTTTTAATCGACGCTGGTTTTTTTTGAGATTTCAATCGAACAAAGATCGCCAAGATCGCCATACAAACAGCACCAACCGACGTTATGATTAAATAAAAACTCTCCAATGTATTCAACCCTTCCATTGTTCACAAAAACAATATGTATATATTTAAGATACAGGAATTCAGAAAAAGTTACAATTCTTCGCGAAGATCTTTTGGTTAAAACAGTCTCAGTCATTGTTTTGATGAATAAATTAAAAACCACTCCCTCCGCTTCTTTAACGGAAAAAGTGATTTATCGTCTGTATAGGAATACGTTCTTAATAAGGAAGGTTCAATTGAATAAAGTTCATTTAGCCTGTCCTAAATCAAAATCGAATCGACGCTTACTTCCCTTGTTGCTTTTGCATCGCTTGCATCATTTGATTGATTTTCTTTTGCGATGGTTTTTGCCCCATTTGCATCATCATTACTCTTAACATTTGCTCGTTAATTGGTGGATTTTTCTTTAAGTAAGACATCATTGTTTTTCTCGCGATAAAAAATCCGATAGCAGCTCCTGCTAGAACGGCTATAGTATACCCTAGGATATGAATCCACATAAGTCCAACTTCCTCCTTCAGCCTTTTAAAAAGTTCAAGCACTCTTTTTGCATTTGCTTGAATCAACCTTTTTTATTATATCTTAACAACCTCTGTTTTAAAAGTCTCTTCTCCTATCATTTTTGGAAGAATAAACATAGGACATTAAGATTCTGAATAAAAGGAGGAATAAGGTGCTTTACTCTTCAATCTTGTTAATTCCAATAACTGCTTGAAAAATATTTAACTTGACGAATTGGATTTAACCAACCGTAATGGTTATGTGTAACATCTACGGCAAAAAAACACGGATCCACCTTTCGTAAAATCTCAAAAAAAATCGTTTCTGCCTCAGGGCCGCCTTCAGAAGTTAATGACAAATACTGACCTTTTATTAGTAGTTCTGCACAACTATTCGGCTTTTGAATCTTTATTCGGTGTTTTAAGTCTATTTCAGAATAACTAGGGTACCCTTTTAACGATAACTTTATCTTTTTCTGTAAAAGTAAAGTTGGTAACGGCTTAGAGATGAATTCAATTTGTTTATCAAAAATACACCGGTCAGCAATCGGAGCATTTTCGCGGTCAGAAAATAATTGAAACAACTTAGTTTCCTGTCCAAAAAAATGACTGGCTACTTTTTCCTGTAATAAATAGATTTGATAATGTCTCATCACCATCTCTCCTCAGACAAGATTTGCTCTTATTATAAAGAAGCTTGTATAAAATTACTGTCTGAAGCTGGAGAAGAAAATCACTATTTTTGTCGAAAAAGATCAAATGCCTTTATTTATCTTACATCTCCATACGAATCTCATATTATAAGAAAGGTTGCGCTCCAAAAGGGGTCTTAAAAATAGCTCCTTTAATGTTCAACTCCTTTTTCTATCTAATGAAGAAAGAGAAATCCTGGATTTCATTCGCTCCCTTTCCGTTGCACTCAGACTTATCTCCCCTCGCTCGAAAACAAATTTATAGTTAGATTCACCTAAAAAAGATTCGAGAAGCTAAAACTTCTCGAATCTTTTTCACTTTAAGGGCTTTTGAAACAACCTCATTCATTTATTGAATCAATGCTTTTGCTTTTGCGACAACATTGTCTGTCGTAAAGCCATACTCAGCTAAAATTTTGTCAGCAGGTGCAGAGGCACCAAATGTATCGATAGCAAGGACATCTCCTTTAAAGCCAACATATTTACCCCAACCTAATGATGAGCCCATCTCAATTCCTAGACGAGCTGTAACGTCTGGTGGTAATACTTCATCTTTGTAGCTTTGAGGCTGCTTTTCAAAACGATCCCAACTTGGCATACTAATAACATTTGCATAAATGCCTTCTTTTTCAAGTGCTTTTTGAGCTTCAACAGCTAATGGCACTTCTGAACCAGAAGCAAGGAGTAATACATTAGCTTCTCCACTTGCTTTTGAAACAACATAAGCACCTTTTTTAACCCCTTCATAGGCCAATTCTGCTGTGTTTTCAAGCGTCGTTAAGTTTTGACGAGTTAAGACAAGAGCTGTCGGAGTATCTTCGCTTTCTAAAGCAAGTTTCCAAGCAGCAACCGTTTCATTACTATCTCCTGGGCGAATAACAGAAAGCCCTGGCATTGCTCTTAAGGCAGCTAATTGCTCAACCGGTTCATGGGTTGGGCCGTCCTCCCCTACTGCAATACTGTCATGTGTAAAGACATAAATGACAGGTAACTTCATTAAAGCTGCTAAACGAATAGCTGGACGTAAATAGTCAGAAAAAACAAAGAAAGTAGCTCCAAACACTTTAAGACCGCCATGTAAGGCCATTCCATTTATAGCTGCTCCCATCGCAAATTCACGAACACCAAACCAAATGTTTTGTCCTTCGTAATGATCACGAGAAAAATCACCTAGATCTTTCATGTATGTTTTATTTGAGCCAGCTAAGTCAGCTGAACCACCAAAGATTTGTGGAATTGTTTTTGCAAATACATTTAATGTTTCACCTGAAGATGAACGTGTAGCAATGCTAGAACCAGCTTCATAAACCGGAGCTTCTGCATCCCACCCCTGCGGTAACTCACCTTTTACAGCTCGTTCATATTGAGCCGCTAATTCAGGATAAGCCTCTTTATAAGAAGCAAATAATTCATTCCATTCTTGCTCTTTTTTCTTTCCTAATTCTTTATTCTCAGCAAAAAATTGAGCGACTTCTTCTGGGACATGAAACTCTTCTTCATGCACCCATTGGTAAGATTCTTTCGTTAATTTGATTTCATCCGGCCCAAGTGGAGCACCATGAGATGCTGATTTACCTGATTTATTAGGTGAACCAAACCCAATCACTGTCTTTACTTCGATTAAAGTTGGACGGTCATCTGCCTGAGCAGCTTGAATAGCTTGTCCAATTTCATCTAAGTCTGTTCCATCTTCCACACGGATAACTTGCCAGCCATATGCTTTATAACGATCCTCTACACTTTCAGAAAATGAAATATGAAGATCGCCATCTAATGAAATATCATTTGAATCATATAAGACGATTAAACGCCCTAATTTCAAGTGACCTGCTAATGAAGCTGCTTCAGCCGAAACGCCTTCCATTAAGTCCCCATCACCACAAATACTATATGTATAATGATCGACTATCGCATAGTCTTCTTTATTATAAGTCGCAGCTAAATGTCTTTCCGCCATCGCCATTCCAACTGCCATCGCAACCCCTTGCCCTAAAGGCCCTGTTGTTGCCTCAACCCCCGGTGTATGACCGAACTCAGGATGCCCTGGTGTTTTACTTCCCCATTGTCTAAATTCCTTTAAATCATCCAATGAAAGATCATAGCCTGTTAAATGTAATAAACTATATAAGAGCATTGAACCATGACCAGCTGATAATACAAAGCGATCACGATTTTGCCAATTAGGATTTTCAGGATTATGGTTCATAAACTTTGTCCATAAACTAAACGCCATTGGCGCTGCCCCCATTGGCATACCCGGATGACCAGAATTAGCTTTTTCAACTGAGTCAATAGAAAGCGTTCGAATCGTATTGATTGCAACTTGTTCGATATTAGTTGTCATAAATCATTTTCATCCTTTCCTCAAAGTGCATTTTTACGTTTTAATCATATCCTTTATTGCTCTAAATCACAAGCATAAGAGCACGAAACTTTTATAAGAATATTCTTTCAATTATTAGCGTCCCTATGGTTATTTAGGTTTCCTGGCTTTTAAAACCACCTCCATAACCTGAATTTTCAAACAATATATGTCGATAATTTTTATAATTTGAACTACTCGCCACTTAGCTAACGCTTGAAGTGGGAGATTCTTGGGAACAGAGCGTACTTGCCAGTGCATTTCTTTGCCGACAGAGGTTTCTCTTATGGACCAAGCTATCCCCGTCGATTCCTACGGTTCTGGATGTTGTTTTAAGCCGTGTGGAAGGTTCTTAACCCTTCAGCTAGAATATTTTGGCTGGCATTGATATCTCGATCGTGATGTTTATCGAAAATAGGACACGTCCAATCCCTTATTTCAAGAGATTTCTTGCCGTCTTGATGTCCACATTCGGAACAGATTTGACTAGATGGATACCACCTGCTTATTTTCACGATGGTTTTCCCGTACCATTTTGCTTTGTATTCTAATTTCGATACAAAGGCAGACCAGGATACATCCGAGATCGATTTGGCTAACTTATGATTACGCAACATTCCTTTGGTGTTCAAATCTTCGATACAGATCACATCGTGGTTTTTGATGATGTCTGTACTTAACTTGTGAAGGAAATCGTCACGTTGGTTCATTACTCTTTCGTGTAATCTAGCAACTCTACGTTTTTGTTTCTGATAGTTTTTGGCATCAAATAGATGAATACCCTTATTTTTAGCATGTAACGCACGTCTTGAAAGTTTTCGCTGTTCACGTTTTAGTTTCTTTTCCATTTTTGATGTGAATTTATTATTGTCAATCTTGCGACCATCAGAAAGAACTGCAAAGTCCGTGATGCCTAAATCTATACCGATAGATGATTCCGTTTTCTTCAAGGGCTGTACGTCTGTTTCGACTACAATGGATACAAAGAACTTTCCGCTTGGATTTCGTCTGACTGTAGCGCTCAGAATACGTCCTTCAACCTCACGACTTTTGGCCAAGCGAACATACCCTAGTTTCGGCAATTTGATTTTGTTGTCTACTATGGCCATGTTGCTATTGGTTTCTTTCGTGGTGTAGGATTGTACCTGATTTTTTTTTGATTTGAAGCGTGGCGCTTTATTTTGTTTCTTGAAGAATCGAGTAAAGGAATCAGCAAGGTTTTTCAGGGAGGATTGAAGGGCAATGCTGTCCACTTCTTTTAGCCATACGAATTCCTTTTTTAGTTGGGTTAATTCAGCCGAACAAGCATTGTAAGTTAATCCTTTGCCTGTTTCTTGGTAGGTATCGTTCCATTGCCCTAAAAAGCGATTAAAGACAAAACGAGAACAGCCGATGGTTTTAGCAATGAAGATTTCCTGTTCTTTGCTTGGATAGAGACGAAATTTGTACGCTTTGTTGATGAGCAGTGTTTTCACCCCCCCAATAGGAATGTATGTTCTTATTATACCCTAACAAGAATCTCTTTGGCTACCGCCAACCGCCATTCATCTCCCCCATATCGTTGGGCTTCTCCCTTCACACGATTGTAGAGGGAGTCTTCTGTCGGGAAATGATAAAAAAACTACTATCAATTATTCGTCTGTTCAAATGATAGTAGTTTTAGATTTTAATGTGAAAAGCCTTTGTAATTTTTTTTACTTTCCTTTAAAGCTGTTGGTGTAACGTCATCGCCTTTTTCATCAACCACTTTGACGCTGTGTAATTGGTTCTTAAAAGCACCTCGAAATGTTTGTAAATACTCTTTACGAAGCTTTTGTTGTTCTTTTTCTTCTTCCTTCGTTAATCCAACCGTTTTCGCACGCTTTGACAGTTCATTTATGCGTTCAATTTTATCCTTCGATAACATATTATCCACTCACTTTCTCAAAAGCAAAGATGATTCCATTTTACTTTTATTTCTATAAGAGTGTAGCATGCTTATTTTTCTAGATGCAAGCTTTTGGCTTGATTCATAATAGGTTATCAAAAAAGAAAACGGTTAACTTTCTTCATTTCCCTCTAATTGAGTGATATATTGTTGATATCTTCTATGTACAGTCGCTTTTGAAACATCATAACCAAAACCACGTAACGTTGCCGCAATATCATGAAACGTTAATTTCCGACTTCTTAAACGAACAATTTCTTCAATTGGAACATCTAGTTTATTTCGGCCGCCTGCATGATGGTTTGAGAGGTTACGTTCAGGTTGATATCCTTTTTTGACAGCTGATTTCATCCCTCTACTTATTTTTAAATTATGAAGTTTCCGTTGATATTCTTCCACAATAGATACGATTTCGAGTACCATACTATCTGCCTCTGAAAGCAGTAACTCCCCTTGTTGCTGTAATGTGTACACTGCTGTTTGATGTTTCCTTAACTCATGTAAAATCGCCATTTTGGCATGACCCCGACCTAATCTCGTATCATCCTGTACAAGCACTTTGGTAATCGTTTGACTTTTGCAGTCCTCAAGCATTTGCAAAAGTTCATCACGTTCGATGGAATAACCACTCTCTACTTCCTCATAAATAGCAAAAATAGACCAATTTTGAGCTTTAGCCATTTCCACTAATTCTCTTTTCTGTCTTTCAAGAGAAGTTTGCTGGGTATCTTTTTTTGTACTAACTCGACAATAAATAATCACTTCATCTGTTAACATTCTCGCTCGCTTCCACCTTTTCATTATTAAAAGTTAGCTGATTATCTTGATCCATTCTCTCTTCAAATTCTGTCTTTGATATAACAAGTTCGATCTCATTAGTATCCTCTTCGTAAACAATTGGATCCAAACTATCTTTATCATTAGGTAATAATAACGTAAATGACATAAATGCAAAAGTTAAAACACCACATAAAAGAATAAATTTCTCTTGCCCTGTTAGTTTTTTAATCATGTATATCTCCACCTTATCGATATAGAATGTACGTTCCCCTCCACTATAAATGAGAACATTCGTTTGTGTCAATAGTTTTTTAGAACTTATGTTTGCATTACATATGTTCGCATGGTACAATTTAGTCATATAGGAAATATAAAGCGAGGTGACGAGCGTTGACGATTACAAAACTATCAAAAAGACAGCAAGAAATCTTAGATTATATTAAAGTAGAAGTAAGAAAAAAAGGCTATCCACCTTCCGTTAGAGAAATTGGGGAAGCAGTTGGACTTGCTTCAAGCTCAACCGTCCACGGTCATCTATCAAGGCTGGAGAAAAAGGGCTATATTCGAAGAGATCCAACTAAACCAAGAGCGATTGAAATTTTAAATTTAGAGGATAATATGGTTGAAGCCGAACAGTTAGAAAGAAAAGCTAACTACATTCCGATTATCGGGAAAGTAACAGCCGGCGTTCCTATTACCGCGATTGAAAACGTCGAAGGTTATCTGCCTTTACCTGAACATCTTGCAGCCAATGAACAGACATATGTTCTCGTTATTGAAGGAGACAGTATGATAGAAGCTGGAATTTTTAACGGTGATATGGTCATTGTTAAACAACAGCAAACAGCTAATAATGGTGATATTATTGTCGCCATGACAGAGGATGAAGAAGCGACGGTTAAACGTTTCTTTAAAGAAAAGGATTATATTCGTTTACAGCCTGAGAATTCAACAATGGATCCAATTTTGTTAAAAGAAGTGACCATTTTAGGGAAAGTAATTGGAGTCTTTCGGACCATCCATTAATTTTTTAGGAGCTGCCTATTCGGCGGCTTTTTTTATAATAAAGAAAGTAGTTACTCATTTTCCTGTATATTAATGCCTCACTCAATAACGTTCATC
>NZ_ALPT02000034.1 GCF_000292245.2 Alkalihalobacillus alcalophilus ATCC 27647 = CGMCC 1.3604
CGGCTTTTATTCATTTGCTTTTGGAATCATTGCACGACTTTGATTCCCTTTGCGGCTTTTATTCATTTGCTTTTGAAATCATTGCACGCCTTTGATTCCCTTTACGGCTCTTATTCATTTGCTTTTGAAATCATTGCACGACTTTGATTCCCTTTGCGGCTTTTATTCATGGGCTTTGGCTTCATAGCCACCCCCCGATTCCCTTCGCTCCTTCAGATTCAATCGCTTCGGCCTCATTTCCCTTCTTTTGTCCCCTCTCTTCACATTCACTAATCCCAGATTCATTACTATTCAAATCATCCACCAATCCACATACGTCCTCTTCGGCATAAACACGAAAAAGCTGAAGTCCTCCAAAAGGACTTCAGCTCAACCTAACTGCAACAGGTTTATTCAACTAGATTGTACTAATTTTCAAATAAAATTACACTTTCAATGACGAGCGCAGATAAGCGTCAATAAACCCATCAAGTTCGCCATCCATAACAGCATTTGTATTCCCACTTTCATGGTTTGTACGATGGTCTTTAACTAAGCTGTATGGATGGAAGACGTAGGAACGGATTTGGCTTCCCCAGCCAATTTCCTTTTGCTCGCCACGAATTTCATCAAGCTCACGTTGTTGTTCTTCAATTCTTAACTGATAGAGCTTAGCTTTCATCATTTTCATCGCTTGATCGCGGTTTTTAATTTGAGAACGTTCGCTTTGACAAGTAACGACCGTATTTGTTGGCAAATGGGTAATCCGAACAGCTGAATCAGTCGTATTAATATGCTGACCACCGGCTCCACTTGCTCGGTACGTATCAATTTTTAAATCTTCGGTATTAATTTCAATTTCAACCGTGTCATCAAGCTCCGGCATCACTTCACACGAAACAAATGACGTATGACGGCGACCAGAGGAATCAAAAGGTGAAATACGCACTAAACGGTGCACGCCTTTTTCCGCTTTCAAATATCCGTAAGCATTATGACCCTTAATTAACAAAGTGACACTTTTAACTCCCGCTTCATCACCTGGTAAGTAGTCCATTGTCTCCACTTTAAACCCTTTTGAATCTGCCCAACGATTGTACATCCGTAAAAGCATGGAAGCCCAGTCTTGTGACTCGGTCCCACCAGCACCCGGGTGAAGCTCTAAGATCGCATTGTTTTTATCATAAGGTTCACTTAATAACAGTTGCAGTTCAAAAGCATTCATTTGCTCCGTTAATGATTTAACACCTGTGAAAAGCTCAGCCGCTAAATCCTCATCGTCTTCTTCTTTGACAAGCTCATACGAAACTTCTAAATCCTCATATTCACCTTCTAGCTTTAAAAACGTGTTCACTTGTTCCTTTAAAGCATTGGATTCATTAATAACCGTTTGGGCTCTCTCTTGATTATTCCAAAAATCAGGGTCAGTCATCAATTCATCAAGTTCAGCCATCCGCTCTTGCTTTTGTTCTAAGTCAAAGAGACCCCCTAAAGTCGTTTAATCGTTTCGAAATGATCGCAAGCTCTTGTTTTACTTCTACTAAATCCATTTCTATTCCACCTCATTCATTAATTGTCCCCTCAACATCATATGCGAGGGGACCTGTTTCATTTCTAGCTATTATTAACGCTCGTGAGTGAATTACTCATTCCCACCATGACAATTTTTGTACTTTTTGCCACTACCACAAGGACATTGTTCATTACGTCCAACCGTTTCTCCTTTACGAATCGGTTTGCGTTTTTGTTTTTCTTTACCATTTGTCGACTGTTGAACGGCTTTCCCTTCAGCGACTTTTTGACGCTCAAGATTTTGTTGGACTTGAGCTTTCATGATATACATCGATACTTCTTCTTCAATCGAGGCAATCATTTGCTCAAACATTTCATATCCTTCAAAACGATATTCACGTAATGGATCATTTTGCCCGTAAGCTCGTAAATGAATCCCTTGACGTAATTGATCCATTTGGTCAATATGATTCATCCATTTACGATCGACCGTACGAAGCATAATCACTTTTTCAAATTCACGCATATGATCGGCTGTGAACTGTTCTTCCTTCGCATTATAAGCGGTAATCACTTTACCATAAATAAGATCAATGATTTCTTCCGGATCAAGACCTTTGATTTCTTTTTCCGTCAAATCATCTTCCGTTAAAAGTTGGGCCGTCATATAGTTGACAATCGCTTGTAAATCCCAATCCTCAGGCACTTCACTTTCAGGAGTATGCAGACGAACATTTGTCTCAACCACAGACTTCATCATGTTTTCCACGATTTTACGAAGGTTATCCGATTCAAGTACTTCATCACGTTGTTTATAGATGATCTCTCGTTGCTCTCTCATCACATCATCATATTGAAGAATTTGTTTACGAGAATCAAAGTTATTGCCTTCCACTCGTTTTTGGGCGCCTTCTACTCGTTTAGACAACATCTTGCTTTCTAAGCGGTCATCTTCATCCATGCCGATTTTATCAAGTAAGTTTTTCATATTGTCGCCACCAAAACGGCGTAACAATTCATCATCTAATGATAAATAAAATTGGGACGAACCTGGGTGCCCTTGACGTCCAGCACGTCCACGGAGCTGATTATCAATACGTCTACTTTCATGACGCTCCGTCCCTAAAACGTGGAGTCCACCTAGTTCACGAACCCCTTCTCCCAATTTAATATCGGTACCACGACCAGCCATGTTTGTCGCAATCGTCACCGAGCCTTTATGACCCGCTTTTTCAATAATTTCCGCTTCACGCTCATGGTTTTTCGCATTTAAGACGTGATGTGGGATTTTACGTTTATTTAAAAGTTTTGAAACAAGTTCTGATGTCTCGACGCTAACTGTACCAACAAGAACAGGCTGGCCCTTTTGATAAAGTTCAACAATCTCCTCAACAACCGCTTTGAACTTAGACTCTAACGTTTTATAAATCAAATCTGGTTTATCGATACGAGCAATTGGTTTATTCGTTGCAATTTGGAGAACGTCCATTCCATAAATATTGCGGAATTCTTCTTCCTCTGTTTTGGCCGTACCCGTCATTCCCGCTAACTTTTGATACATACGGAAATAGTTTTGGAACGTAATCGAAGCAAGAGTCATACTTTCACGTTGTACTTGAAGCCCTTCTTTCGCCTCGATTGCTTGGTGTAAGCCATCACTATAACGACGTCCTTTCATGAGACGACCAGTAAATTGGTCAACGATGACCACTTCGCCATCCTCGACGACATAATCGCCGTCACGCAGCATGACAACATGAGCCTTTAACGCTTGAGTCAGGTGATGATTTAACTGAACATGATTTTGGTCATATAAATTCTCAATTCCAAAGGCACGCTCGGCTTTATTAACCCCTTCCTCTGTTAACTGAACATTTTTCGTCTTTTCATCTAACACATAATCTTCTTCCTTTTTCAATACACGAACAAAGGAATTCGTTTGCTGATACAGTTGTGTTGAACGCTCAACCGAACCAGAAATAATTAAAGGTGTACGAGCTTCATCAATTAAAATCGAGTCAACTTCATCTATTAAAGCAAAATGAAGAGGACGTTGCACTTTTTGCTCTTTATAAAGCACCATATTATCACGGAGATAATCAAAACCAAGTTCATTATTTGTGCTATATGTGACATCCGCATTATAAGCTTTTTGTTTTTCCTCTTTCGAAAGGCCCGTCTCATTTAATCCAACCGTTAAACCAAGGAATTCAAAAATTCGACCATAGTTGCCCATATCACGACTCGCTAAGTAGTTATTCACCGTGACGATATGAACCCCTTTTCCAGCTAGGGCATTTAAATAAACGGCAAGAGTCCCCACTAGGGTTTTCCCTTCCCCTGTTTTCATCTCAGCAATATTCCCTTGATGAAGAGCAATCGCCCCTAATAATTGGACACGGTATGGAAATTCATTAACGACACGACCAGCTGCCTCACGTGCGACCGCAAAAGCTTCCGGTAAAAGCTTGTCCAGGTCCTCGCCCTTCTCATAGCGTTCTTTGAATTGAGTTGTTTTCTCTTTTAATTGCTCATCGCTTAATAATTTAATCTCATCAGCGAGCGCTTCAATTTCATCCGCAATTTTTTCATTCTTTTTTAATTGACGTGTTATTTGATAATTTCCGACTTTCTTTAACAAACCTAGCATTAAATTCGTCCTTTCTTTTATTGAGCTTAATGTATTTACGAATTTATTCACTACAAGATTCCAAGCATTTTATAAAAATTGAAAGATAAAAATCAGGCCCAGATTCCTTTTTCAACCTGCTTTTGTATTAAAGGTGGAGTTAACTCGATTCAGTGTTCATTGTGATTAAGGTCCTATTCACTTCGGCATCACCTCAAAAAACTGTTGTGAAAAAACGAACATCCTCACCCAAACCACTCTCCAAATAAAGAGGCTCCCCACATATAAAAATGAACCTTCTATTTGATTAATTTTAACAGTTTCAGACATGGCTTACAAGCAGACTTCACACGGATTGCTATTTTTAAAATAACGAAAATTGTGGACGTATTTTCGTTTGAGATTATGTGCGGTTATTTTATTGATAAAGTGCCATTTAAAATAGGGAGGCTACTGTAGATGGGAATTGAGTGCTTAGAGAGGTTGCTTTTGGCTTCATAGCCACCGTTTGATTCCCTTTCCCCCTCTTATTCGATTGCTTTTGGAATCATTGCCCCTCTTTGATTCCCTTCCCCCCTCTTATTCGCTCTCTTTTGGAATCATTCGAGCTCTTTGTTTCCCTTTCTCTCCTCATCACAAAAAAAGAAACACAGCATCAGCCATGTTTCTTTCGTTGTTCTTTATTCATCTATTAAGCTTCGGGCTCGATTAGGCCGTATCTTCCGTCTTTACGCTTGTAAACGACGTTAGTGTCGCCATTTTCAGAGTTGGAGAAGACGAAGAAACTATGCCCGAGTAAATCCATTTGTAAAATGGCTTCTTCAGCATCCATTGGTTTTAAGTTAAATCGCTTCGTACGAACAACCTCTAGCTCGTCCTCATCGACAATTACTTCTTGCTCAAGTGGCTCTAGCTCATTTTTAAACATATATTTTAAGCTGCCTTCTTGGCGGAATTTACGGTTAACTTTCGTTTTATGCTTGCGGATTTGACGTTCTAATTTTTCAATCACGACATCAATCGCTGCATACATATCGGTATGAACTTCTTCCCCTCTAAGTAATAACTGTGGAAGCGGAATCGTAATTTCAATAATATGTTGATTGTTAAGCACTTGCATTTTCACATTTACATCCGCCACAGGAGTTGTGTCAAAATAGCGTTCAAGCTTGCCTACCTTTTTCTCAACATATTCTCTTAAAGCTGGAGTTACTTCGATGTTTTCACCACGAATATTATATTGCATTTAAGAACTCCTCCTTTTCTAAGTACCTTACTCTTCTACATACCCTATCTAAAACCCTTCTTAAACGCCTGTTTTTAGACAAGCCTTTAAGTCGACCAACAAGAATGTGCCTCCCTTTTTAAAAGGAATCCATCCATTCATTGTGACTACCCTCTCCCCATTAACCGCCGGATAAATCAATCAGCATTTCGGTAAAAGGTATGTCTCAATTAGTTGGCTTACTTCTATTATAATAGACAATTGAGAACTTATCCAAATGAATTTTACAAAGTACATAAAAAGTCATAAAAATTCGTCTTTTTTGTTAATTTTGTAAAGTCCAGCACTAAAAAAAGCCAAAAATGGGTATAGTACCACCGTTATTTAAAGTCAAAGCCCCTTTATCCATGTCTCTTTACAAAACATTCAAGCATTTTCATAAATTGACGATATTCTTTCCAAAGCTGCTGTGCTTCTTCGACTGATACGACTTCAAAGAAAAAACGATCACCCGGCCGTGCTTGAGCGACTTTAGGCAAATCAACAGAAATGACATGTCCAATGCGAGGATACCCACCTGTTGTCTGACGGTCAGCCATTAAAATAATCGGTTTTCCTGAGGCGGGAACTTGGATCGTCCCAAATGTAACTGCTTCTGATAAAATATCGGTTTTCCCGTTTCGGTGCGAAAGCGGTGCCCCCTCTAACCGTACGCCCATTCGATCAGATTGATTGGAAACGGTAAAAGGTTTACTTATAAAATCAAAAAAAGCCTCTTCTGTAAAATAAGCTTGGTCCGGCCCTAACATAACACGAATTTTTTCTGTATTGTGATAGGTAGGAATCACGTCTCGTCCTAAACCAAATCCGTTCCTGAGAGTTTCCCGCTCACCCTTCAAACGATGCAGGATATCATCGCGTTCTAGTGTTCGACCATCATATCCACCGATGTTTGCCCGTAAATACGTAGAATAACTGCCAAATAGGTAGTTTGCGGCAAAACCACCACGAACTGCTAAATAAGCTCGCATCCCTTTTTTAGCGACCGAAAAAGTAAGTCGTTGTCCTTTTTTAATTGTGACCACTTTCCAACAACCAATACCCTTACCATCAATTTTAGCCTCTAGATCAGCACCTGTGATGCAAATTTGGCATGTCGCTAACGCTTTTAAAATCGGACCGACAATTGTCAATTCTAACGCTGGTGCATTTTTTTCATTTCCAAGCAGGAGATTGGCCATTTGAAAGGCGAAAAAATCAATCGCTCCTGAGGGACTCATGCCATCACGAAGAAATTGGTACCTCCCTCGATCTTGAAGTGTTGTCAACAGACCTGGTTTCTCAACCGTAAAAAGAGCGGACTCCATTAATGAGCACCTACTTCTTTCAGCGTCATTCCTTCCGCTTGTATCCGTTCACGAAGCTTTTTGACAAATAATAATGCCTCAGCGTGATCGCCATGAACACAAACCGTATCAGCTTTTAATTGGATTTCTTCCCCTGTATGACAAATAATCGTTCCCGTTTTGACTAACTGAATAATACGATTAGCCGCTACCTCTGGATTATGAATTAAGGCGTTTACATCCGTTCGCGGCATTAAAGTACCATTTTTTTGATATGTGCGATCAGCAAAAACTTCATGTGCGACTCGTAAACCAGAACGCTCTCCGGCTTTGACTAATTCACTACCGGATAATCCATATAAAATCAATTGAGGATCAACGTCAAAAGTCGCATCAACAATGGCTTGAGCAACTGCTATATTCACCGCGGCTACATTATAGAGAGCCCCGTGCGGTTTCACATGTTTCATTTCTGTTCCATATGCTTTACACATCGCTTGCAGGGCCCCGAGCTGATAAACGACCGCTTGATAAATTTCTTCATTTTGCATCGGAATGAACCTCCGACCAAACCCCTGTAAATCCGGATAGCCTGGATGAGCCCCAATCGCCACCCCATTCGCTGCTGCGAGTTGAACGGTTTTCGCCATGACCCCATGATCGCCGGCATGATAACCACAAGCAATATTGACTGAAGTGACATATGGAATAATCGCCTCATCTTGTCCCACTTTAAAAGCTCCATAACTTTCTCCAATATCACTATTTAAATCAATTAGCAATAAAAGCCCTCCCCATCTCTTTTTCCATGATAATGTTCAATTTGCCACTCAAATCGGTTTTCTGCAACTAAATGAGCTAATCTACGGAACTCCCCATCACCAATTGGGGTAAATTTAAGGAAAGAACCAGCCTCTAAAATAGACGGGCGCTCCTTCTCTTTTTGAAAAAGCGGGGCAGGAGTGCGGCCAATAATTTGCCAACCTCCTGGGGTTTGAATCGGGTAAATCCCTGTTTGTTTTCCACCGATTCCAACTGAGCCAGCCTTTACTTGCTCTCGCGGCTGTTCCAAGCGTGGGGTTTGCAACTGCTCATTTAACCCTCCTAAATAAGGAAAGCCAGGTGAAAATCCAATCATATAAATGGGATAAATCGGCTCACTGTGTAAATCAATCACTTCTCGTTCCGTCAACTGATGATAGTTGGCAACATAAGTTAAGTCCGGACCATAATTTCCACCGTAACAAACCGGTATCGTAATTAATCGACCATAATTAATCGTTGTTTGAGGAACATCCTTTAAGTGTTCCACCAACAGGTCCTTTATTTGAGAATAAGATTGGATCACAGGATCATACAGCACGGTTAAAGCGGTATAGCCAGGAATCCAATGTTCGACACTATCTAAGTTAGCTTCTTCTAATACCTTGGCGGCAACCGCTATTTTTTGCTGAGTTTGTAAGGTAATTTCCTCTCCAAACCCAATTCGAATTGCCCGATCTCCTAGTGGTTGAACATCCAGATCCTTCAAAACAAACACAGCTCCTCTCTATTCCTTCAAAACTCCAAAACCTCTTCACTTGTCGGCATCCGAGATTGTGCAACTGCTTGATTAGCCCCTTTCCCACCTGGAAACTCATAAAAAGCTTGACCAAGAATCGTTTCACCACTTAATGGAAAGCGCTCTGCTTAGTCACCAAATCGATATTCAAACTACCGACCACAACAATTTTCCCCATCCTTACTTACCATCCTTTACCCACTTTTGACAAAAAATAAAATTGAATATATCTATTATAACGCTTTTTAAACTAAAACTGTGACGAACCGATTTAAAATCTGAAAAATTAGATATGCACAAGTTGTTCTTTTTATACCTGTTGATAAGATTCGAATCTGCCCTAAAAAATGAAAAAACCCACCTCCTAAAGAGATGGGTTTGAATGGTTATTAGCTATGATTCATTTCCTACCCAGGAATGTGAATTAAAGCTTAACTACGTTCGCAGCTTGAGGAACACGAGCACCTTCTACGATTTCAAATTCTACGTCTTGACCTTCATCTAAAGATTTGAAACCATCAGCATTGATAGCTGAGAAGTGTACGAATACGTCATCTCCGTCTTCGCGCTCGATGAAACCAAAACCTTTTTCTGCGTTAAACCATTTTACTTTTCCTTGCATGTTTTCACATTCCCTTCGTTACTAAAATACTGTGGATAATTTCCACAGTTTTACTATATCAGCGCCTGTAAATATTGTCAAACGCTTTTGTAGCAGGTTTTTTGTCGTTGAATGTTGGAATTTAGCGAAAATACGTGAATAAATGGTATCGCTTTCTTTTTATTATAAAAATAGTTCAAAAGTCACATTTTTATCATTCAACTAAAATTTATCAGATTATTCAACAATATGGAAAAGCTCATTATTTCATTTCTTTATATAAACGAGGACAGGTATATACGGCTATTCCTTCTACTTTTTTCCTCCTTTTCCTTCTAAGCGCCATAACTGTACTACACCTGCCCCTTTCCTTAACGGTCTCCATTTTCCCCTTTTTCTCTCCTTTATATGCTTCACCCATCCCCACTAACCTAATCATTACCTCATTCTTTAGCCTTATTTTTAAATGAGTCTCATTGCTTCACTTTTATTTTCCAATGGTTTTTCCTGTTCAACTTCCCTAATTTCTAGTAAAATAACAAACGTTCACTAAATATAGAGAGAAGGAGTACGAATACATGAAAAAATTCTGGTTAAGTATATTTTTATCAGGCGCTTTAATTCTTGGTGCTTGTAGTAACGAGGAATCAGATGCGACTCCAGCGGACGAATCAACCGATGCTGACAATAACACAGAAGAAGTTGTAGATGAGGGAAATGGAGCAGAGGATGAAACACTAGCAGGAGAACTATCTGCTGAAGATATTTTGACAAAAAGTATGGAAGCGATGAATGAGATTAATAGCTTTTCATCCGAAATGGTCATTAGCCAAGAAGTAGATATGGGAGAAATTGACCCAGAATTAGGCGACAGTACGATGACAACAGATATTAACATGACAATGGATGCGGTATTAGAGCCATTTGCTATGCATCAAGTGATGGATTTTTCAGTTGCTGAATTTGGCGAATCTTTCTCATCTGAATCCTATTTAACTGAAGATGGCATGTTCGAATATGAGCCAACTGAAGATGTATGGTATAAGTACCCAGAAGAATTTTACTCTGAAATCATGGCACTTGGTGCATTAGAAGTAACTCCTGAAGAACAACTTGCTATGCTACAAGGTTTCGGTGGAGAAATTGAAGTAACTGAAGAAGGCGATCACTATATTTTAACAGTTAGTGGTGCTGATTCACTCATTGAAGACCTAGCTGATGAAGTAATGAGCATGACCGGAGCAGCTGGTGCAGAGATGGAAATGATTATGGAAATGATGAACATCTCTGACTTGTCATACTCGCTTTACATTAACAAAGAAACATTCCTACAAGAATCAATCGATATGACGATGACAATGGAATTAAACATGGAAGAAGAAGGCATCTCAATGAAAATGATCCAAACAACATCAGGAACATTCTCCAATTATGACGGTGTTGACGAGATCACAATTCCAGAAGACATTATCGAGTCAGCTATTGAGCTCGACGAAGACATGTTAAGCGGATTCGAAATAGAATAATAATGAATGAAGATACCTTCGCAGCTAAGGCTGCGGAGGTTTTTTTGTGAATGGTATTGGTAATTGGGAGGGGGGGACAGCCTATTTGGGTGTTATTCGCACCCTAATTCGGTCAACACGTGATTTTCATTACTTATCACAAGTTATTCGCACCCTAATTTTTCCAGCACGGAATTTTCATTACCAATCCAAAGTTATTCGCACCCTAATCTCACCAACACAGAACTTTCATTACTTATCCACCATTTCCTCTACAAAAAAATACCCCAAGCATAACCTGCTCAGAGTATTTCCACCATTATTCCCGTTTGTCGAAAAATATTCCTTCGGGAGTTGGACCAGCATATGGATTTTCGTATTTACGAAAGTTTTGTTTTTATTTTTTAACTGACGGATATCGGTTTGAATAAAACCTTTAACCTCAGCTAGACGTCCATTGATTTGTTTGTCTAGCTCCACTAATTCTTTTGCAGCCTGCTCTTCTTCAACTTTTATTTCATAATCAGCTAAAGCCTCGAGCAACTGCTCACGTTCACTTAACCTTTTTTCTACATTCAAAATAAAGGCGGCTCTTTTTTCATCTTGCTCTGGAAAGGCTTCGTTTATTTCTGTAAAAAAAAGTTCGGCTTGTTCCTTTAATTCAACAACCTTCGACATTAAGCTTGTCCACCGGTCGTACCAAATCGTTGCTTACGATCAAGTTGAATAACTTCTTTCCACGTATCACGAAACTGGACGACAATATCCTCTGCTTCTTTTAATGCTTGTAGGTCATTTTTTACGTTTGCATCAACAAGTCGATTCAAAGTAAAATCATACATTCTCATCATATTCACACCGAGTTCTGAGTCGGTTTTTAACGTAACCATTAGTTCCCGAATGATATTTTGTGCTTTCGTAATCGCCGTGTTTCGAGCTTCCGTTTGCTCTGCCCCCATGGCTTTTTCAGCTTGTTTCATAAACTTCAGGCAGCCATTATATAACATCAGAGTCAGTTCACCTGGACTCGCTGTTTTTAAAGCATTTTGTTTATACGTTGCTTGCATTTGGGCTGTAGCCATATGACACATCCTTTTCTTTTCTCATCTTGCTTCTATTATAATATACCCTTGGCGACCAAGGGACTTTTCTCCTAAAAATTCACCAATTATCCTTGATTAAACAACTGGGCATAAATAAAGTCAGATTGGGAGTTCATCTGGTGAATTGCCTTTTCCATCGCCGTAAATTGCGACCAATAACGCTGTTCTCTTTGCTCAAGACGTCTTTCAAAATTGGCTATTCTCGTATTTAAGTCTTCTAAGTTTTTTCCTAGTGTAAATTGATGATTGGCGACTTTTCCGCGCAATCCACCAGCACGTTCAGCGACTTGGGTAATCGCGGTATCAAGAGTATCACGAAGTCTTCTCGCTAGGCCTTTTTCGGCAAACGTATCACCATCAGCCGCAAACAAGTTAAAGACTCCTTCTGCATCTTCTTCAATTGCCGCTCTTAATTTATCTTCATTAATCTCAAGTTTCCCACGTTCCATATAATCAGCAGATGTTGTAATTCCGATCGCTGATAGGTGCTTGAAGACTGTATCCATGCCCGTTTCAATCGGCGTATATAAATCACTACGTAAACGATCCATCTGATTTCGTAAAATCGGATCATTTTTCAAAAGGCCTTGTCGAGCTAAATCTTCCCATTTTTCGGCTTCCCGCTCCGATAAAGCTTCTCTTTCCTCATCAGTTAAAGGTTGATAATTCCGGTTTCGGTCCTCCGTTAACACGCCATTCACGTGGGCAAGCAATTCATTATATTCATCAACAAACGCTTTGATCGTATCAAACACTTCGTCTGTGTTCGTTGAAGGCGATAAGGTAACTTCGTTGTCGAACGTTTCTTTTAATGTGATCGTCATCCCAGAGATCGTAAACGTATTCGTAGGTCGTTCGGTTGTTAATCCATTGATGGTGAATTTAGCATTTTGGCCGCCAGATTCCATAGCGTCTTCCAATTTTAAACTTTTTAAAAAGAAATCCCCTGCAAACTCGATTTCTTTTCCCCTTACAACAGGGTTTGACCCACCTGGCTCTCCATTATCAGGGTCTGACTCATCTGGCATTGGATCTACATTATCTGGGTTAAATCTCCCTGTTTCCGTGCGAGAAAAACTCACCTTTTTTGATACATCATCATAAAAAGCCGTGACTCCCGCATTTGAAGAATTAATCTGTTGTAAAATTTGATTTAATGATTGATCCTTTGAAAATTTAAATTCCGTTGGCACAGGCTCACCATTTGGGCCATAGGTAGTAATGGTTAATTCATCATCTTCATTAAAGTCCTCAAACCCAGGCTGTTCTCCTATCGGCTTACCAGGATCAAAATCTGCCCCGCCAATGCTTCCAGTACTGGCGGTCGAGGCAGCGGATGCAAGCTGTTTCACTTCTGACAACCGCATCGTCGTATTACCAACAGTCGAATTTCCTGTTGCTGTCACTAAATTTGAATTCGAACTCGTGACCGTTTTCGCTAACATTGTCGAAGCACGCATGACGTTATCAAAAATATTGTTTCTGAATGTATTAAATTTTGTATTGATTTCGCGATAACTTTCCATTTTCCAATTGATTGTTTGTTGCTCGCGTAGCATTTTATTCATCGGCATTCTTTCAGCCATCATTAAATTATTGACTATCTCCTGGATATCCATTCCAGAAGCCATTCCAGCCATTCTAATTCCCATTTCCCCACTCCTCTACCTGTTTCCTCTTACTTACTATATCGGTTTTTGTCGACGCTTTGTTTACGTTTCTTCCTAATTTTCTTACAAAAAAAGAACTGAATTGAATCAGCTCCTCGTTTCTTCTATTTAAATAGGTTCACCTTAAATACGTTCATCGACAATTAAGCCGGCATTTCGTAACATCGAAGCGACCATATCAAGAAACATCTCTGGAGGGATTTCCTTGATCACTTCATCTGTATCCCTACTTATTAGCTGGACGTAAATACGGTCTAAATCGTCATGAACATTGAACTTTACAGCTGTCTGGTTAGACTTTAGTAGTTCATTCATGCTATCTACTTTTTTCATTAATACTTCAGCCGGAATCGCCCCTTGATAATTTTTCTTAAATTCCGTTTCTCCTTTGGTCACAATTGAAGTTGGAGTTTCAAAGTTAAATTTAAATTTGGCATCATCATTGGCTGGTTTGGCTTTAAATAAAGCATAAGCATCAGTTGTTGGCTTAATCTCCATTTTTGTCTCCTCCACATCTCATTTTTACTTATATCGGACATAAAAACGATAAATAAAGGGAACAAAGACCTATGACAATCATAAAAAAGAAAAAAGCTCCCACGAAGGAAACCTTTTTTCTATAATTTAATATCGATTGAATGACCTAAATGTGGATGAACTGCTCTTTCAATTGCATTTACATCGGCTGAACTCATCAATTTTTGGATCGCTTGACCTTGCTGTTCAGCTTGTCCTAAGTTTTGTTTTAATAAAGAAACACCTACTTGCTGCTGAACCTTGCCTTGACTTAGAGCGATTGATAATAGTGGAATATCCATTTTAGAAACCTCCAATTTGATTGCAAAACAAAAATAGCTGAACATTATTACCTTCTAAAAACGTAGGCGATTGGAACCCATTCGCCCTTCTCTATTTGGTAAATTATAAATATAAATCAGCTTTCCGTCTAGTTAAAGGTCCTCTTATACACATTACTTATTTACTACTACATATTTTTTCAAAGCACCCAATAACTCTTTTTCCGAATAAGAATCAGGCTCAAGCTTCACTCCATACATACAGCTTTGCTGACGATCCTTCCTCCAAATAAGCTCACCACTTAGATAAAACGGTTGGTCAAGAATCATAAACACTAGCAAAACGTTCGTGGCAACAGGGAGCTGCAGTTCTGAAATGACTTTCATTCCCTTTAAGCTCATATCGATAATTTGAATCGAGCCTGTATTACTTTCTATATCTATACCTTGAATACCCCTCGTACTCATCTTTCCAACGATCCGCTCTTTAAAAGATAATCGAAACCCTTCATTTCGCTTAAAAATCCCATCGGCTGGATATTTCATTTTTCACACTCCTGTATAAACGTCTCTTTCCCAACTAATTAAATTGGCTATTCAAATAGTCTTCAAATTCATTGTTTGATAACGGTTGGCTAAATAAAAATCCTTGCCCTTGACTACAACCTTGCTCACTTAAACGGTTCAGTTGTTCTTGGCTTTCGATTCCTTCGGCGATGACATTCATATTTAATGCTTGAGCAATGTCGACAATCCCTTTAACAATCGCCAAGCTTTCTTTATTTACATGAATATCCCTAATAAAGGACGCATCTATTTTTAACGTATCGACCGGAAGATGTTTAATATAACTAAACGAGCTATAGCCTGTCCCAAAATCATCAATGGAAATATGAACACCTAAATCACGAATTTCTTGAAGCGTTTTGACCGTGTTTTCTAAATCAATCATAATACTTTCTGTCACTTCTAATTCCAGCCATTTTGCGTTTAATTCTGTCTCATCAAGAATCGATTTAATCTTCTCCGCTAAATTCGGTTGAGAGAATTGGCGTGTCGATAAATTGACCGACAATGTTAAAGGTGTGTGTCCTTGCTTTTGCCACTTTTTATTTTGCTTACAGCCTTCTCGAAGGACCCATTCTCCAAGCGGAATAATTAACCCCGTCTCTTCAGCTATTGGGATAAATTTATTCGGGGCAATCCTTCCTAATTCTGGATGATTCCAACGAATAAGGGCTTCCATCCCCATTAATGCTCCTGTCTCGATATTTTTTTTAGGCTGATACTCGATATAAAACTGCTCTTGCTGAATCGCCTTTCTTAACTCATTTTCGAGCAAAATTCGTTCCAATGAGCGTTCTTCCATATCCGAATGAAAGAAAAGAAAGTTATTCCCCCCTTGCGCTTTGACCGTATAAAGAGAAATATCCGCTCTTTTTAACAATTCATCGACACTATTTCCGTCTGAAGGAAATAGCGAAATCCCGACACTACACGAAAGTTCAACCATTCTTTCACCGATTTCAACAGGGTCTCGAAAGCTCTCGATAATTCTTTGTGAAACGGTTTCTACTTCTGTTTTGCTGGATAGACTCGTAAGTAAAATCGTAAACTCATCTCCCCCAATTCGAGCGACAATATCAGAAGAACGCAGGCATTGCCTAATCCGTTTGGCTACTTCAATCAAGGCTAAGTCCCCGACCTCATGCCCATATGAATCATTGATGTATTTATATTTATCAACATCGATATACAAAACAGCCAATTGGAGTTGCGAATGCTTATGGTTTTGTACTTCCTTCCGTAAGCGATCAATAAAAAAACGACGGTTCGGCAGTTCTGTCAATGTATCATGATAGGCTAATTGATAGATTAAGCGCTCATTCTTTTTCCTAGCTGTCACATCACGAATCACTAATAAAAAATATTCACTCTTTTCCTGTTCATTATAAATCGAGTTTAACTTCGCTTCCGCATCAATATACTGGCCTGATTTTTGTTGAATCCGAAATTCTAATGCAGTGGATTGCGATTCCTTCCCACTCATAACGGATATCCCCTCACTAAAATGCTTGTGGTCTTCTAGGTGAATCCAATCAAGTAAATTCGTCTTGGCTTCACCTTCTAGGCGCTTCCCTAAAAACTGAATTGATGAAGGCGAACAATACAGCACATTCATGTTTGAATCGAGCGTTACGATTAGATCGGAGGAATTTTCGGTAATTAGCCGGTATTTCTCTTCACTTTTGCGAATATCCGCTTCCATCTGTTTTTGGAGCGTGATATCGTTTCGAATAGAAACATACTGATAAGGTTTTCCTTGCTCATTTAAAAAAGGCACAATCGTCGTATCGACCCAATAATAAGACCCATCTTTCGCCTGGTTTCGGATTTCCCCTTTCCATGTCTCCCCACTTCCAATCGTTTTCCACATTTCTTTAAAAAAAGGAGCCGAATGATAACTTGAATTTAAAATCCGATGGTTTTGACCAATTAGTTCCTCCAACGAATACTGAGAAATTTTACAAAACTGCTCATTGGCATAAAGAATCACGCCACGTTGGTCGGTCATCGCCACAATCGAGGATTGATCCAACGCATATTTGACATCTCTTAATTCCCTTAAAACCTCTTCATTTAAACTTACTTGTTGCTCCACCATTTGAATTCCCCCATATTTTCTTTCTAAAAAAGCTCCCCAAGTAATCATCTTTGTAAAAAGCAAAAACAAGAATTACATAAATCTACAGCGAAGTTCTCTCTTGTTTCTTTTTATATAAATAAAAAAAGACCCTCAACTTGACGGTCGGTTGCACTACTCGCTCCCAGCTATTTAAGTGCCCACATACAAATAGCCATTCCTCGCTTCCAAATCTATGTATATTTTACTAGTTTCTACGATATACTTACCTCTATTATAGGACTAAAAAACTAAAAATCAATTAATATTCAGTGAACAATTTTTGATAAGCTTGAAAATACTTATGATAATAATTCGTTATTTGTAATTTAGTAGTGAATATTTCTAGGGGTTTTTCTCGAGCTTCTAACGGCCTAAGGCTAGATTGATTGTATAGTCTCAAGCGAGAACAAGTGGAGTTTGTTTACTCCGCCAGCTGCATGCCCTACGCGTTCCGCGGGTGAGCGTGAGCCTCCTCACTTCGTTGCGGGGTCTCACGTCCCTCACTATTCCCGCAGGAGTCTCCGGGCATTCCGCCGGCTCCGTTTTGGTTATCGAAAACGATTGGGGTTCAACTAGTAGTGAATCCTTTTGATTGATTCAGTGCCGTTAGACATATGATCCCTATTTTAACTACTTCACTCATAAAAGTTGTTAGGATCATAATGAGGTAGTGATACTTTTTATTTCTAATGTACAGTGGGCTGTAATTTTTTCTCTAGTAAGGAGACTTCTACTTTTAAATCATTTATTCGGGTGTTTAGTTTGTTTCTCTCACTCATAGATAACTGAAAATCACGTGCAAATTCGGCGATTTCTTTCATTTTATAGAGTTTTTCTTCTATCTGGGCTAAGATTTGGTCTTGTTGTTTCGCCTGTTGTAATTGATTTTCTAGGTACCTCTTATGTTCTTGGGTTTCTTTGTTCATTTAAATGGCCTCCGAGGGTGGTTGGATGAGTAATCAGTTGTTTATTTTAATATATCGGTAAAAAATCTAGAAACATTAATATAAATTCTAGAACTGTTACTCTTTAAATTTTACAAGTAAAAGATACCTCATTTGTCCAAAAATAAAAAGAGTAACCTCACTTGACTACTCTAAGTATTACTCACCTATATTCTACTTTTCAAAGTCTTCTAAAAGTGACACTACTCCTCCTTAACACCTTTACAAGTTGTTTGAAAAAGGGGATTCCTAAGAACACCAGCGTAACCGATAACAACTGCGGTAAGAGTTTGATGTAAAGAATCGAAAGTCAATAAGTTTTCTTTGACAACATTCTCTAGTTGAGCAACAATCCTTATTGTCCTGTTTTCATTCATAACAAAAAGAGGCAATCGATGGTTCAAAATCGCCCCGTTCGCCCCCTTGTTGATCACATTAGTTGTTTAACTTATTCTTTAGCTCCATCAATTCTGCCTGGGATAATTTAGTCAATTCCATAATTAAATCTAAATCCATTTCCTTTTCAAGCATACCAATTGCCATTCTCTCTCTTTCTTCTTGTCTTCCTTCTCCTCGAAGAGAAGCCATATCCTTCAATGCTTTCTCACGGGCTTCATATTGCATCCTGATCTTTGGATCCATACTTGCAATCCTTAATTTGTCTACTCCAATTTCTAACATTGGGCCTTGTTTCGCCATTTCTTCCCACCTCGACTCATCAGAATTTGTTAAGAAACGTAGCCATTTGGCCATACGGTCATTCGCGGTAATCTCCCCGTAATCGATAACAACTGCGGTAAGAGTTTGATAAAATGGATCGAAAATCAATAAGTTTTCTTTGACAACATTCTCTAGTTGAACAACAACCCTCTATATCATGTTTGCATTCAAAACAAAAAGAGGCAATCGATAATTCAAAATCGCCCCGTTCGGCCCATTGTTGATCACATTAGCTGTTTAACTTATTCCTTAGCTCTATCAACTCTACATGAGATAATCTAGTCAATTCCATAATTAAATCTAAATCCATTTCCTTTTCAAGCATCCTGATTGCCATTCTCTCTCTTTCTTCTTGTTTTCCTTCTTGTCTACCTTCCCCGCGAAGAGAAGCCATGTCCTTTAATGCCTTTTCACGAGCCTCATATTGCATTCTGATCTTCGGATCCATACTTGCAATCCTTAATTTGTCTACTCCAATTTCTAACATTGGGTCTTGTTTCGCCATTTCTTCCCACCTCGACTCATCAGAATTTGTTAAGAAACGTAGCCATTTGGCCATACGGTCATTCGGGGCAACCTCCCCTTTTTGATCTAGAATCTTGAACTTTGGCATTTCAAAAAAATATAACTTCATTAAGTCATCTGGATAGGCTTCTAGTGTATGATCTTCCCGTAATCGATAGCAACTGCGGTAAGAGTCTGACGGAAAAAATCGAAAGTCAATCAGATTAATCGCTACTACTTTTGTTAACTCGATGTATTCTCCACCTTCCCCTAATTGACCTTCATACAGCTTCGATGCATAGTACAACGAACGTTTGTAGATATTCTTTTGATTCGATAACTGAATTTCTATATTAATATATCCATGCCCTAACACTTTTGCCCTTACATCTAGGATGGACTCCTTATCTTCTAAACTTTCTTTATTTAATGTTGGATTAAGGACCTCCACCTTCACAAGACTTTGCCCTTCTGGAACATCAAACACATCATTTAAAAAGGCTAATAATAGTTGATTTGATGCTTCATCCTCGCTTCCAAACAGAAGTTTAAACACAAAATCATTCTTTGGCTTCAACCATTTAATCGGTGTTTGACCTGACATCGGTTCCACTTCCCCCTCGTGTATTCCTTGCTAACAGTATAACATATTTTCAATTTCATCATAAAAAACACTTGACAAAAACACAAGTCATTTTCAGGTTTCTCTCAGTTATTTTTCCGCTCCCTCTCGTAGACAATTTCAAAGATGTTATGCTGAGCAATATTCACTCACTTAGCTGGCCGCACCTTCTCTTCTTTCACTACATCAACCAAGGGCAACTGTAACTGCTTACTGTAATCATACTTTCTCATTTCACATTCCTAAAATTGAAATAGCCCCTACTCCTACAATGGAAGTAGAGGCATTGGTTGCTTGTTTCTTAGGCATCTAGTGCTCAAAAGTAATAATAATAGTTAAATATTCAATCATTACTGGTTATACACTTACAACAAATGTTTAGGGCACACTATCTACAAAACTTCGAGCTTTCGGGGTTCGATCCTTGTACTAAAAAAGAAAAAGAGTAACCCACATTGGCTACCCCACAATTCGCTAAATTTCCCATTCTTCCTCCCTCTAAAAACTGGACAAATTCTTACAATCTTCGGGGAGTGACAGTGCACCACTACATAAAGAAACGCTCAAAATCACTTGCTCAATCACTGTAATTGCAGCAGTTGCTTATGAAGCATCATTTGGCCCTAGAGAAATTTCAAAAGTAAGTGTTTGTTGGTAAAGTTCACTACTAAAATCTACTTGAATTAAATTTGTATCCTTTTTTAATGCATAAGGACCATATGTCTGTACGCTTCTCCCGTGCTTTATTGCCTGAAAGATAGTAGCATCAAAAGGATAATCACTAGAACCAATTGTGATATATTCAAGTGCACGATTATCCTCATCAAAAACTTGAAAATCTTCAGGGTTAATTTCTAATTCATCTAATTTATCATCCTCACTCACATATTTATAAGTATATGTAAGAACTAACATCTGCTTAGTATCTCGAGGCAACCAGTCTAACTCTAAATAGTCTTGATAATTACCATCTACCTCTACAACTTCAACTGAATCCATCGTGATAGAATAGACATTTTCTGAGTTCTCATTTGTAATAAACGCCTCTTCATTGATCTTATAAATCGTTTCCTCAACTACTTTTTCACTATCCACATTAGATGATATATTAGATTTAGCATCCGTTTCGTTTTGACAACCGATAAGAGTTGTTAATAAAGCACTAAACAAGATAATTGAATAAAACTTTTGCAAAGATATAACCCCCAAATAATAATAACAATAAAATATTAACCTATTTACTTTATGCTTTACTTGTAAATCTTTAGTAACCCAGGCTCTCGCCGAATCATAAATACCTTATAGAAGTGCATTTTTGCATTACAATTAAAGACATTTCCTTCTCCTTCATTAAAAAGAGACCCTAGCATAACTAGAGCCTCCCTTAAGTTAAAAATTAAAATTATCCAAGTAACTGAAGAACAGCTTGTGGAGCTTGGTTAGCTTGTGCAAGCATTGCTTGAGAAGCTTGAGAAAGAATGTTGTTCTTCGTCATTTCCATTACTTCACGAGCCATGTCTACGTCACGAACTCGAGATTCTGCTGCTTGTAGGTTTTCAGCAGATGTGTTTAGGTTGTTGATTGTGTGATCTAAACGGTTTTGAGTAGCACCAAGCATAGAACGCTCTGCAGAAACTTTTTCAATAGCATTGTTGATCGTTTTAATAGCTGCATTTGCTGCTTCCTGAGAAGAAACATCAATACCGCCAGAACCTTTTACTTCAAGAGTTGCATTGTCATCTAATGCTGCACCAACAGAGAACATAACTTTAGCATCACCAATTACATTTGCAGCTAAACCAGTAGCATCTCCATCTAAACTCAAATCAGCTGGATTGTAGTAGTCAGTTCCGTTAAATGAAATTCCAGCTAACTTTCCATTAGAATCAAGTAAAACAGAATCGATTTCATCATAAGCAGACTCAGTAGCATGCCATGAAATTCCTTCAAAGTAATCGGCATCATCAGCAGCAAGATTTCCTCCTGCTTCCGTAACTACTTTATATGTCCCTGTTTGGAGACCATTAGTATCGATAGTTGCAGTTGCTTTAATATTACTAATAGAACCATCACTATTATCAGCTGACAATGTTACAGTTCCATTAGTAACTTTATCATCAAAACTAATCTCTCCAGCAGCATCGGTATTCGCTGAGCTTAAATTACTAGCTTTATAAGCTCCATCTAAAAGTTTGAAATCTTTACCGTCTTGGCTTGTAGCAACAACTTCACCTTTGTCATTAGCTAAACCATAGTTAGCTACTTCACCATCAGCTAAAGTTACATTGTCAAGTTTTACAACATTTAGAGTTTGCTCACCAGCTACTAAACCTACATCATCTAAGTCCCCACCAGTAGCAGCAGTGCCTGAACCTTCAATCTTATATGTTGCTTGTCCTTCACCACCGCCAGAAACACCCAATGCTTGAGCACTCATTGCATTAATGGATAAAGAAATATTTTGATCTTTGTTTGCACCAATATGGAACTTCCCTTTGAAATCTCCGCCAAGAAGATTTTGTGTATTAAATTCAGTAGTATCAGCAATACGAGTAATTTCCGCTGCTAACTGATCAACCTCTTTTTGAATTTCTCCACGGTCAACTTCAGTATTAGTATCATTCGCAGATTGAACTGCTAATTCACGCATACGTTGAAGGATAGAATGTGTTTCTTGAAGTCCACCCTCAGCAGTCTGAATCATAGAAATCCCATCTTGAGCATTACGAGAAGCTTGATCCAAACCACGAATCTGTCCACGCATTTTCTCAGAGATTGCTAAACCTGCTGCATCGTCTCCAGCTTTGTTAATACGAAGACCTGAAGCCAACTTCTCCATTGCATTTTGTCCGTTTTGTTGGTTAACACCCATCTGACGAAGAGTGACCTCACTTTTTCCAATCCCAAAAGGAATCCCAATGACTCTCAAACCTACTCGTAGCAAGCACTCCAGCAATCCTAGTTGAGCAACATTAGTGCAAAAAAACAGAACGGAAAGTTCCGTTCTCAAAACATAGAATGCCTCAATAGTTTGGAAGCATAATGCTCAAAAGAAAGATTTCCATTAGATCACCAAATGGTAGTGTGGCAATCCCAATGGTGACAATGGCTTTCTCTCCACCTGATCTTGTGACAAACTCTAAGAAAACCTTCTCTAGTTGTGCAATCTAGTTTTTCCAGTAAACCCCCACTTGACCCTAACGTAGTGTCAGAACCAACATCATTGTCAACTTGGTCGCTACTGACGATGAAAACGGCACAAAACGGCTACGACTTGCTAACCTCTCTCTAACATAGTCGTCACTTCTCTCTCGTAACCGAATTCTAGAAAGAATCGAACAAGAGCAATCTCAAAGATGTCACGCTGAGCAATATTTTTCTCCTTGCTGTAATCTCGAATCATTTGATCTAACTGATTGCTCATGTGGACTGACTTCGTGACAAAGATACCTGGAACTGAGTACCTTGGAAGACCTTGTGCTCCCTTCGATTGAACTGACATCTTGTCAATCAACTCAACCAATACTTGTTGATTTTCGTCTAGGTACTGCAATAATGGTAAGTACCTGCCCAACGAACCTAGCTCACTCGTAGATGGAAAAGCCACTACTCCCTCAACATCATCTTCGTGGTCTTTAGGGGCTGCCCCAGTTGCCACAACTTCTGGACCAGGCTCTTGATCTAAGATGTAGTTGTTTCTGTCTGCATCCCAAACATACCCTTTGGAAGTCATGTACAAAGCTAGTGCTCTCGCATTCTCAAAATCTAGTTTCTCTGCAATCTCCTTCGCATTCCATTGCTTCTTCGCAAACAAGGCAACCACTTCATCAGCTTTACTAACTCTAAAATTGACACTTTGTGTTGAGCTATTCTGACCATTGAGGATATAGTTTCCAATGCTTTTGTCAAAGGTGTAACCCTCTAATCGAAAAGCATTGTCTAAAGAACGATAGGTACTGTAACCTAAATCGGCAGCAACCTCTTCCCTGCTTTTTCCACGACTAATTTCTTCCCTCGCTAACTGTAACTTTTCTCTTTTGGTCAATTCATGAATCGCTTTTTCCATCATTCTTCTCTCCTTTGAAAAGGACTTCCTTAACATCTGCTAAGAAAGTCCTTTGTGATTATAGTACATCAACTGCTTCCTCTAACTGTGACATAGACGCATGGGTATAAATTGAAGTGGTCTTGAGATCAGAATGTCCCAAAAGTTTGGACACACTGACGATGTTAACATTCTTCTCGACCAAACGTGATGCAAACGAGTGCCTGAACGAGTGCGGTGTAATGGTTCGCTTCCACCCCAATGCTTGTCTAGTCTCACGAACAAGGGCTTGGACTCGTACCTTTGACAATCGACCTGTTTTCTCTGTCGCAAAGAAGGCATCAGATTCCACTCTCCACTGGCAATAATCCACTAAGATGTCATACAACTTGTCTGCAATAGGAATCGTCCTAGACTTGTTTCCCTTCCCATTACGAACATAGATCTTCCTCTTCTCCATATCAACATCTTCCACATCAAGTGCCAACGCTTCAGCAATTCTTAGTCCTGAGTAGAAAAGCGTAAGAACAACGACCTTGCCAAGTTTGTGTGTCATCTTCGCTACAAACTCCATCACTTCTTGCTCTGTCAAATAGTCACGCTCCTTCTGTGGAATGCGAACAGGCTTGATTTCAGAAGCAATGTCAACAGTGCACCATTTCTTCTTCCAAGCCAACTGAAAAAACATCTTCAAAGCAATGTGCATACGCTTCATGCTAGATGGCTTGTACTGCCGTTCTTCTCTAAGCATGAACAGAAACTTCTCAACGTCCTCTAACACAATGTCTTCGGTAAAGACCTGACAGTTGAACTGTTGTTGCAGCCACTTCTCAAAGAAGGTCAAATCCTGGGTGTAACCAGTAATCGTTGCTTTGCTCCTGCCTAGTGCCTTTAGGTCATCAACAAACAATGAAATGTGCTCTTGAAAAAGCATCATACCATCTCCTCTCATTTCCTATATCTGGTATATAATATATGGATATAAAATAAGTTAATCCAATTTCTGTAAATTGTTTTGTCCCCTAAATACCGTCAGTGCCGTCAGTACCATCAATGGACGGTAAGGACAACACTGCCGACAAAAATGGGTCAAGTTGGTGGTTAGCCCGCAATCAACTAGGCTAGATCTTCCTCAAAATCATAGTCATCATCTTCGTCATGGAGAGGACGGTGTAATGCTTTTTCACCTGTTCCGCCTTCTTGTTTCATCTCAACATGCTTTTCTAAGGTGATTTTCTTAAAGTCTCCTGCATGGCGAATGTCATAATAGATCCCGATCTCTTCTAGGTTGGACTTCACTTCTTTGAGACGTTTGCTGAGAACATTGGCATCTTTCGCCCATGTTTTGACTCTGGTGTTGATCCGTTCTCTCTCGGCTGTTCTTTCTAGCTCTTTTAGAAGTGAGGACACACTTCCTGACCAATTCGACGTATTTTTGAGCAGTGCGATCACTGCAGCCGCTACTGGATGAGAGGCTAAAGCTTCCTCATTCGCTGTGTCTTGGTTACTCAGATAGGCTTTACGGAATTCATCTCCTCCTAAGCCAAGAACTTCTGCAATGGCATAACCCCAATACGTGAAGTCTGCCATTCTTCCAACCTCTTCTAGCTCAGTCTCATCATATTGAGGGATGGCTTCTGAGATGCCATTGAAGATAGCACCTAAAAACTTAGGTATATCTGCTTCAAATGACTTCCATATCGTTCTCTCAGACTGTCTTTCTGATTTAGGGATTCTTTCTAATTCTAAAACGATGGAACGATCAAGTAAGTCAGGTCTAGTTGCAACAATGTTAATACCATTCAAAGAAACACTTCTTTTGAATCTTAGAATGGTCTCATCACTATCCGTGTAAAGTGTTCTTTTCGTAAAAGCCCCACCAGTCGCAGCCATACAAAGCATGTCACTTTTCTCAGCTGATAATGTGTCTAGGTTGTCAAAGCAAGGCATATAGTTGTTGGAAAGGACAATTGCTAAATCTGATTTTGATGTCGGCATGGACAAGAGATCCTGCATGGCTGGATCAACAATTCGCTTGACCATTCTCATCGTGGTTGACTTGGCGGCTCCTTTTTCGCCAAAGAGTACGAGAATGACATGAGCAATCTCTGGTAAAAAACAACTCACTAGATAGGTTGTAAACAGAACTGTGTCAGAATGCTTTTTGAAACGAAAGTGCTTTTTCACAAGATCGAATAGCTGATTAGGCTGCACCGCAAAGTCTGGCTCCACCTGTTCTTTCATGTTTCGATTACGTGTAAAAAGAATAGGTGGATTCTCCTCGATCCAGCAACCTTCTTCGTTGACTTTCACTACTCGCCAGTCAGAGTCACAAAGATCATAGTAGAAACTTCCATCCTCCTCAGCAATCCGCTTTTGGAGCGTCCTTTCATCATTATCATCAGAAAAAATAGCTTTCATCTCTAGCACCTTTAGGGCTTGACTTATTGCGTCACTACCAGGAGCTGAGTTCGTATGCTCAAAGTACAGCTTCGTTAGGTACAGCTTGAACTTTTGGCTTTTCATCTCCATCACTTCCCAATGTCCATTCTTTTGAATGGCAACAAAAGGCTCTTCGATGTCGTTTCTAAAGTATTGAAAGTTTTCCGCTAGTTTGATGATAATGTCTGATTGTTTTTCTTCTTCTCCAACTGAAGTAACTTCATCTTCTTGCACTAAATCACGCAAGGACTTCCAGTTCTCACCACTACAAGTATTATGATGGCATCCAGCAGCTAGTCCTCCACTGTCGTATTGTATGATGTAGGCAGAATTGTCTGTATGGTCACTGTTCCATGGGCATGTACCGAGAATATACTTTGTGGCATTCCCACCATAGGCAGCACTATAGGCTAGATCTAGATTATGCTTTTGAATGAACTCATTCACATCTAACGTTTTTCCTTTAGCAACTTTCTTTGAAGGTTTCTCTTCTTTAGGCTTTTTAGCAGCAATCTTTTGGATCTGACTTTGACTTATCCCATTCAATTGGGCAGGTACTTTTACAATTTTGGACCAACGATGTGGACGATCTGTTGTATTATCACCTTTACATGCTTTTGTACCGTAGAACTTGACGATTCTAGATGGGTTGTAAGTCGTCACATCTACTTGAGCCTTGTCTGTTGAGTAGAGAAAATCCAATGCTGCTAAAAAAGCTTTGATCATTTCAACATTTCCCTTCGTATTATCTAGGTCAACTGCTAGCAACATATGATAGCCATTCCCACTGTCTGCCACAACGGGTTCTGAAAAGCCCTCTTCCATTAGATCTTTTCTAATCTTTTTTACCAATTCTAGAGCGGATTTCTTTTCGTCCTCTGAGGACGAAATACCACTAGCTCTCATGGGATCAATGTCAATCAAGATTTTCTGTATTCTTTCGATATCACCATCTTGACTAGACGTTTTCGCATACGTTTGTAAGCGGTTCTTGCATCTAGCTAGTAGTTCTTTTTTTACTGGATTCAACGTAATGTAGATGTCATACTTTCCGATGTACTTCTTCACGGCTTGTACTAGTGAATCATGGTCATCAAAGTAGCCTGAGATTGTTCCTTTGTCTGTTTTGAGAATACGAACCTCTATTACTTCATTGTCCTTTTTCAATTTTTCTAATGTGCTTAGTAGTTCTGATTGCTTTGTTCCATCAATCATGACCAATTTTCCCCCTTCATTTTTACTCCCTTGTAGACGATTCGTTCCGTCTACAAGGGAAATCGTTTCTTATTTCCTTCTTTTAAATATCATCCAAATCAATGTCATCTTCATCATCTAGTTGAACTTCGTCAAACTCTTCCTCATCATCTAGGTCTAAATCGGTTGAATCGTTGCTAAACAATTTTTCTGAGGCGTTGATTCGTTCTTCTGCAGCCTTAGCTAAAGCCTTTTTTCTAATTGCTTCTTTAGTTGGCTTTGGCTTTTTCTTTACCTTTTCTGTCTTATCTCTTTTGATGCTGACGATGTTAGAGTACACTTCTCCGTCTTTTTCAACATTCTCAACAATGACTTGAACAGGAATGCCTACTAGGTCATCAAGATCAATCGATTCCCCAGGAGCTGGTAAGCAATCAAGCTTTTCTAACAACTTAATCATTTTCCCTTTTTTACTCCATGAATAGTTAGGAGCAATATAGAGATCAACCATTTCGCCTTCATCATCTTCAATCTCAACTTTGATATTTAGAACCACACGTTTACCATCATCTGAGAATTGGCTATCCCTTTCAGCCAGTTCAGCAAAAGTTGTAATCCCTTTGTAGGAGCCATCATCAACATTTCTTTTGTTCCCTTCTGGTCTTGCTAGTACATTTCTTACTGCTAAATCTTCTAATCTCATTTTTCATTCCTCCAGTGATTTTTTGTCTCCACTTTGCCCCGTTTTTACCGTCAGTACGGTCGATGTCGTCAAGGATTGCTCGCACTGTCAACACTGACAGTAATTTAGGGTTAGGAGAGTGTTTTTAGGAGTTGCTTCTCCTGTGAAACTAGTTCTAAGTATAAGTTGGAAAAGTGCTTTTCCCTCTGGAAAAAAAACCGTGTATTTCATTAAAAACAAAAAAGAACAAACCTTTTTAAGTTCGCTCTTCCCATTAGTCTTCACTTATCTTTTTCGTTCCCTTGTTTAATTTCATCCATGACTATGCTAAATGTTTGACTAGAAAAATCTCTTCGCAACACAAAATCGTTTTCAAAACGCTTCGGATCGACATAGCTGTTAAAGTAGATTAAATCCTGCTCATCGAAAACTACATCTTCATTTTGTTGAAAATACATTAATAATATCCACTTAATAAAGTTGGTGATAGAATCGATTTCTTGAATGAATGCATGGAATTTGTAAGGCGGTAGTTCTTTCACTAAATCGATATACGTTTTCCACTGCTGTACCATTGGCATGTTTGTTGCATACAACAATAGCTGTAGCCTAGCTTTTCTCTCTTCATCTGTTAAACTTAAATTTTTCGATTGAACCATATTTTCATATTCTTTGCAAATTGACTTTAGCGTATGTAATTTCAGATGTTTCTCAATCAAGTAGTGATGCAGTTGCTTTTCATCCATTGTCAGATTCTGTTCAGTTATACTATCATTCAAATGCTCTGAAAATAGCTTGTAGTTCGTAAAGGTAATATTATGAATGTTATTTTTTAGTATTCGTTGATACACTGTATTTAGTGGATCTTTTGTTGCCTTTAGATCCATCAAGGTCGGCATTTCACCAATTACTTGAAAATCATGAATTGTAATAGGCGTTTCGAAACGGTTACCTCTTGATCCTTTTTCAGATTCTGCCTGTTTTCTAATCTCTGCCTCTGCTTTTGTTTTATGGTTAAGTGCATTAAATCGGTTAATCGCATTTCTTAGCGTATTATGAAATATTTTATATTCTTCCTCGTCAGTGATAACTACCTTTTTGTAGGAGGTTGAATATGCTTCATCATGCCGTAGATACTGATTCATACTCATTTTTTTACTAGAAATCGGATTTCTCATCTTGATAAAAGCAATCAAATGATAGGTCACAAATTCCATGAAATCTTCTAATGGTATATAAAAATTAGCTCCAGGATTATTATTTTGAGCTAGCAAAGTGGCTTCTTTCACTTTTTCGTATAACATGATTCTCACTTCCTTTTTTGTGAACATTGAGCTACTGCCATTCAAGCGTATCTTTTCTACCGTATGTACCATCAGTATAGCACCACTTACATTGTTAGCAAGAACATTACTCCTTATGATCTGTTTTTACCGTCAGTACCGTCCTTGCCGACATACTCTGTCAAGACTGACAGGACTGACGCCAAACATGACAAAAAAAATGCCCCAATCTCCAACTTAGGAGATTAGGGTTTATTGATGAAAATTGCTACAAATTAATGTCACTTACTATAAAATATTATATTTCTTCAGTAGGTCAGCCACTGCTTCATTAACCACTTTCTTCACGCTTATGCCTGCTTTTTTTAGCCTCATGACTTCTTCGTACAGTTCTGACTCTAGGTAGGTCGTGATTCGCACATCTTCTCTTTCTTCTGGACGCTTTAGTAATTGCTTCATTTCTGTTGGTACTTGTTTGTTCTCCATGCTTTTTCCTCCCATGTTGTAGACGTTTTTATTTAATTTATTGTTTATTTTTTTATCTGCTTTTTTGTCTACTTTTCATTTTCTCCTTATATTTAGTATTCATGGGTTTAGTAGTCTTCTGGAAACAAAATTATCACATGATCGACTTGGTCCATTGCCCAGACTGTTCTGGAAATAGCCTTAGTTTCCTTCAACGCTACAAAAATTTGCGTTTCTCGATGTGGTTGTTCCTGTTTTTGTCTAAGCAGCTGCTTCTTCCCTGTGATGCTGAACTCAAACACTTGGAGATAATCCTTAAGCATTTCATGATTCTCATGAAAATATTGAACCATGAAATGCTTATGTTCATCTGGTAACTCTTCTGCCACTGCTCTTGTCATGTAAAGCGGTTTCGTTGACTCAAACATGAAAGTCACCTAACCCTTCATTCCATTCAGCGTGTTCTTGAAAAAATTGCTCTGTATCTTCAGAATGAATTCCAACTAAGGTATAAATGAGTTGGAATTCATGTTCGATTCGCCTAGCTATGCGGTAGAATTCAATTCCACCATGTTTATGCTTTTCTACGTACTCAAGATCCATTGAATCAGGATCTAACCACGCTAGTACATTGTCACCTTTTTCTAATAGAATGATAGCTTCCTGGCTTGGTAATCGAAAGGCTACTAGTTCATCATCTCTTCCAGTTGCTTCGTACAATGTTAGGAAATCTTGTTCAATCACTGCCACTAATTCATTTGGTGCAACTTTTTCAGCTTTTAACCATTCTAAATCATTTATTGTTTGAATGATCCTCATTTCCTTTGCTCCTTCCTAAAGTAAATCAACAGCTCTTTGCTTTTCCTCTCTTGATGTTTGAATATAGAATTTTGCGGTCATGTTTACTGTGGCATGACCAGCCAATTTGCTTACAGTTGTGAGGTCAACTCCTTTCTTTAGAAGCCTTGTGCAGAAGGTGTGGCGGAACAAGTGTGGGTGCAGCTTGAATCCTAGTTCATTAGAAATCTTCGCTAGCCAATCACGAACGGCATCTCTATGCATCTTTGGGGCTCTTTGACTTACTAGTAGATACTCACTATCCTGAAATTTGGATGCCACTCGTTCACCTTTCATGTACTGATTGATCAGTTCAAGAACGTCCTTTCTCATGCTGATTTCTCTTATCTTTCCCCCTTTTCCCTGAACCGTGAGCATGTGGGTGAGGAACTCGATGTCGCTAAGCTTGATGTTGATGAGTTCTGACACCCGAACTCCTGTGTACAAAAGTAAGTAAACAATCAGCTTATTTCTCATTGTCACTTTCCTAGAAACCTCTAGGTAAAAAAGAAGCTGTTCAACCTCTTTGTCTGACAGTGCAGTCACCACATGCTCACTGCCTGCAGCGATCATAACTCGATCACGTTTCATGTGTATGAAGGATTCACTAACCATTCCTTTCATTCTAAGAAAATCATTGTAGACTTTGAGACTGTTGATTTTCTTGTTGATTGTTGCAATGGCAAAGCCTTCGTCTAAGAGATACTGCTTGTACCTGACAAATGCAAAACGGGAAAGCAGCTGGTTCTCGTCAGCCACTTTCTCATTTAGGTATTTCTGGAATCCTTGCACATCTCCAACGTAGGACTGAATCGTTGCTTGTACCTTTCCTTCCTCATGGAGCCACTGTTCAAATTCTTGGACTAGGTTCATACAAATTCAACTCCTAATATACAAAAATCCATTGATGCCTGAGTTAGCACCAATGGATTTAGTTCTTGACGATCTCAATGATTGATTTGATTGTACAAAGCGGACATTCACAATGGCATGAGCATGGAAATATCATTATCATCTTTTCCACCTTCCCTTCGTTTTTTAGTTCTTACTAGTCATCATTGGTTAGATCCTTGATGACTTCTGTTGCTACCGCCACAAGAATGGTTGCTGCGATTTTTCCCCACATTCGACCTCACTCCTCTCTCCTTTTTTGTCCCCCACGTATCGTCAGTTGCGACTGTACCGACAATTGACGGTTTTGCCACCATTGACGCTATTTTAGGGACAACGGTATGACTCATGTCAGTACTATATTTACGTCGTGAGTTTTTTCTGAACTAATTCTACTGTAATACTTGGTAATGCTAAGTTTTACTAATTCATACCTAGCATGACGAAGTTTTGTCGTGAGCTAGTCTTTAGTTTTGTCGGCAGTTTCACTTCAAATCCAATTCTAACGGTATACCCGATTCCACCAGTTTTCCATCTAGTGAGCAAACAGCGGTGTACCATTTTGATGAGGTGTCGTTGTCTGCAACAATACAAAAGATCCACTCCTGATCTTGGTCATCTTCATAGCTTGTCGTAATGAACAAAAGGGGATCAGGTAAAGCTTTTAGTGTTTCTGCTGGAATTAGTTCAGGGTAAATTTCTTCATGATACAAGGTGACTGCCTCCCAGATGTTCTCATTGTACTCAATTACAAGGTTTTGCTTTCTTTCCATGTAACTCACAAACAACATTGTAGCCTTATCTATCACTTTCTCACTCCTCCTAGATGTGCCCTTTTTCTTTGAGTGATACATACTTTTCATCACAGACAACCAAGTGATCAAGCAATTCAATCCCTAGCACCTTACCTGCTTCTGCTAGTCGTTTGGTAACTTCCACATCTTCTCGACTTGGAGTTGGATCTTGTGAAGGATGGTTGTGTGCTACAATAATTGATGCACTATTGCTCAAAATAGCTGCTTTCATGACCTCCCTTGGATGTACGATGGATGAGTTTAGGCTTCCAACATGACAAACGTTAATCGCTGTTGGCTGATTCTTTGTGTCTAAGCAAACGACAATGAATTGCTCTCTGTCAGAATCTACTAAGATTGGCTTCAGTAGATTGTATGCATCATCTGGTGATGTAATCTTTCGTTCCTTGTACAACAGACTCGACTCCCTTACCATCCTTAGACTAACAATGTTTACTCGCTTGGCTGGTTGCACCTTCTCTTCATTCAATTGTAACTGTTTACTGTACTCATTCTTCCTCACTTTACATTCCTCCTAAAATAGAAATAGCCCCTACTTCCACAATAGGAAGTAGGGGCAGGTTGCTTGTTTCTTGGGCATCTAGTGCTCATAGAACAAACGATCATAGTTATAATATATAGTTAAAGGTTAAGTTGGTACAGGTTTAGGAGGAATGTTGTTTTGTGTAGAATACTTGTCATGCCTAGTTGGACTTTGTGGAATTGCCCCGATTTCCATAGAGGAGGCATATTAGTAGATTCGAGGGCTGACCCTTGATCTATAAAAATTATTTATTTTCAATCGACAAATACTTAAGGCTCCTAACATCATCGATAACAGTCACACTTGGGACTCCATTTTTACCTATATTACCAAAATATAGGTTAAATCCTGATTTATTTTCCTTGATAAAGGTTTCGCTAAAACAATTCTTATGATAACAAATTCTAAATTCTCTTTGATTGTGATACAAACCTTTTCTTTTTAATAAATAACCAATTCTAGGATCTTCATCATACTCTCGCTCTTCAAAAATAGGATCTTCCTCTATACCTTGGTAATGAACGTAATTAGCCCAAGAATACCCTTCTTTACCTTGTTCTCTTATTAAACCATCTAACAAGTCCTGAACTCCATGAAAAACCGCGATTTTCCTACCCGAGAATTCATTATCAAAGACATTCAATATACTTTTGGGAATTGTATTATTTTCAAACTCATCCAAAGTAATATAAAAAAAGCTACATATATACACTTCTTTCATCCAAGCATATATTTTTGCTAAATATTCCTTGTCAAAACCACTATCTTGACCTTTATTAATATTCAAAAAATTATCTTTCGGTTTGTTAGGAGAAATATAATAGCCTTCTAAAGTGTCTCCAAATAGATCATTCTTAGTTTCTCTACCAATTTTTCTGAATACTTCTGCGTTTGTAAAATATAGTAATTGATTTTCTATATCCTTAACGTACTTTTCTTCATTTCTTATACCTTTTAAGAGAAGAATTTGTTTGTCGAAATCTTCCTCTAGTCTTTTCCTGTTCATTTTCATTCCTCCATATAGTCCACTAGTACTAAATCTCTCGTTAGTTTACTATTAGATGAATCTATTTATCAAATAGTTCTATGTAAAAAGAGACCCTAGCATAACTAGAGTCTCCCTTAAATTGAATATTAAAATTATCCAAGTAACTGTAATACAGCTTGTGGAGCTTGGTTCGCTTGTGCAAGCATTGCTTGAGAAGCTTGAGAAAGAATGTTGTTCTTCGTCATTTCCATAACTTCACGAGCCATGTCTACGTCACGGATACGAGATTCTGCAGCTTGTAAGTTTTCAGCAGAGTTGTTTAAGTTAGAGATTGTGTGCTCTAAACGGTTTTGAACTGCACCAAGTGAAGAACGTTGCTTAGACACAGACTCAATCGCATTGTTAATGCTAGTGATTGCTGCTTCTGCACCTTCACGAGTTGAAAGGTCAACATCAGCAACACCAAGAGCATCTGCACGCATATCTTCAATTGTTAATTTGATTGTTTGTCCTTGGTTAGCACCAATTTGGAAGCTCACTCCGCCACCTTGAGTAGCACTGCTTTGATTAGCTAATCCCAATAACTGAGATGCTTCACTGTTATCAAATTTAATACTGCTTGTTGCTTTATCTGAACCGCTTTGTACAACAAACGCTCCGTCTTGAACAGAAACAGTAACATTATTTACTCTTTCAGAAGCTGGTACAGTTTCATTGTAAGAAGCAATTGCAGCATTGATGTCATTTTGGATATGTTGAGCATAGCTGTTCATTGAATCTCCTTGAGAAGGATCATTAGAACCAACTGCTCCCCAAGTTACATTGATAGCCTTACCGTCAATTGTAACCACTGACGTATCCGCATTTGCGTTACCGCCCCCAGTCATAGCACCAGTTTGAGCTGCAGCAGTAACTCCAGTAGCAGTAACAAAGTCCCCAGTTCCTGTAACTGTAAACTCTGAGTAATCTACACCGTCAATTGTTCCTAATCCTTGAACAAGTGATTCAATATCAGTAACTGTATTATTGGATGCTTCAGTTCCCATTGCAATAGTTAAAACGCCATCAATGATACTTGCTGTAGGTGCAGCACCATCTCCAACTGTTGTTGCAATATCAATGTTCCCTTTTTCACCTGCTGCTGTAGTCCCAGTAATTGTTAGTTCATGTCCATCTGTAAAGGTTAAAGTACCTTCTGCAACTTCTGTTCCATTAATAGCCGCTACATTTGCTGCACCAGCAGTTGTAAATTGACCATCAGTACCTGAAACAGAATGTGTTGTAGCAGAAGAAACGTCTAAACCTGCGATCTCCCATAAATTATTTGCTCCAGTAGTAGCTACTGTCGTTGCAACACCAGAGTTAGCTCCCGTTGATCCTGATTCAATCGAAATTTGATCGTCAGCAGCTGTTACAGATACATGTTTAACATCCGTACCATACTTTGAGTTATAAGCATCAATACCTTCATTAATTTGGCTTTGTAAATAGGTAGCAAAACTTGCACCTGTTGTATCTCCAGCCGTGGCTTGTAAGCCAGATTGCGTTACATTAAAATCAATTTTAGCTCCGTCAACAGTAATTGTTTGCGTAGCATCATTAATAGCAGAAGTTACATCACTGATCTTAGCGGTACCATCATTAAAATCAACTGCTCCAGCCAACTTAGCAGCCGTTGCCTTACCTAATCCTTCAGTCAACACCGCTGCATTATCAACACCAGGAGCTTTCTTCGCACCAATTGATCCATCCACTAACTTCTGTGTATTGAACTCAGTAGTATTACCAATGCGATCAATCTCTTCTTTTAATTGGTTAATCTCATCTTGGATTGCATTACGGTCAACTTCTACGTTTGTATCGTTTGAAGCTTGAGTCGCTAATTCACGCATACGTTGAAGAATGTTGTGCGTTTCTTGAAGAGCACCCTCTGCTGTCTGAATCATCGAAATACCATCTTGAGCATTACGAGAAGCTTGGTCCAAACCGCGAATTTGTGCACGCATTTTTTCAGAGATTGATAGACCAGCTGCATCATCAGCTGCTTGGTTAATTCGAAGACCTGTAGCAAGCTTAGACATTGAGTTTTGTCCTGCAGCTTGGTTGATTCCCATCTGACGGTACGTGTTCATTGCTGGGATATTGTTGTTGATAATCATTTACATTTCCTCCTTGAGTTTGCTCCGCCCACGTCCTTGTGGTTGGATATTGTTATTTTTGTTTGAAACGAATCAGTTGAAATGCCGGCCACATTTCTTCTGCTTGTCCCTACATTACTTATATCGACATTGTGTTTGGGATGTTTAATGTTTTTTTCACTTTTTTTATGATTTTTTTCTTAGGGGGTTTCTAGGTCTTAAGTTATGGATGTTTCTTGTCGAACGTGAAATGATACACGTTTTTATGAGTCTTTTTATAATTTCGTCAAGTACCGAATTCTTCTTTTTTCAATATATTGAAAAAAGACACTAAGAGATTTCCCTCAATGTCTAAATACGTTTCATTTTATTTATTCCAGTTTATTGTTTAAACTCAGCCTCTGTTAACATAACCATTTTTGAACATTCGATTAATTAGTTGGAGTTTACTTGACACTTTTAATTTTCGTTTTATCGCTTCTACATAACCCGTTACAGTGTATGGGGATAGATAAATCTTTTCGGCGATTTCTTTAATGGAAAACCCTTCAATCATTAAACTAAGTACGATGCCCTCAGTCTCTGTAAATACTTCTTTCGCCTTTGGTGTGAGGCTAAATAACTCTGTTTCAAGTTCAGAACCTGAGTGCTGCTGTACGGTTTTTAATACTTCCTGTTGATATGCTTGGTCAATATATTGCTGACAAGACTTCGCTGAGTGCAGCTTTTGAATCAGTATAGAAAATTGATCTGAATACTTAAAAATATGAACTCTTGAAAATTTTAATAAAAGCTTTTGCATATATTGACTTTGGTCATCAAATAAAATGACATAGAGTTGTTCGTTGTCTTTAATACTAACGTTCTCAATGATTGTCTCTAATTCCCGATGGCAAATAATCTGGACTGACTCGATGGATTCATTAATAAATTCTGTATATAGCTTCGTTTTTAAATTTCTCTCGCTACATAAAATACTTACTTGTCGTTCTCGCAGTGATTGTACAGAATCCACTAGCCCTCTCCTCCTTGTTATCTTAATATATATATTTTCAAAAAAGTTAAAACACTATCGTGATTATGACTCCAACTGCTCCCTAAGTCTCATTCTTACCATCACACTTTACTATAATGAATGTACTACTAACAGAAGTATGTGTGAATAGGTCTTTTTCATAGATAGATAGACCCAATCCGTTCATTATTTAGAACAAAATTGACATTTTCAAGAATAATTCACTCCTTAAATACCAAAATTTTAATTTTTTCTGTTCGATTAGTTGCATTTTATTAATACTCTAATATTTTCCCAGAAAAGTATTAATCTGTTTATGCGCATTTAACCAAAAAAAGTTTGTTTCTCCATCAAATTTTGTCAGTATCACACAAGGACTTTATACCCATCCATTCTATGAAACGAACAAAAAAGATCGAAAATTGTTGTTTGTTGTCGCTCTCATTGGATAAATTGGGAGAAAAAACAAACGAAAATGGGTTGAAATGGAAATCGAATGAATAGTCTAATAACCTGGAATGAGATGAGTGCAACGAAAATTACTATATACGAAATGTTAGAAATTAGTGGGATTAGGTGTCATTTTATTAAAACTTATTTGATTTCAATTACATAATGTTGCTAATTTTATCTTATTAAACTTCTAGTCGCTTGTAAATTGGTATTTGTACCGATTATTTTTTGAAAAAAGGAGAATATTTCTCCAAAAATGTTACCTTTGTGCCAAACAAAACAGACTACATCTTTTGTAGCCTGCTTATTTGCCTACTTGTTGTGAATAAATGATTTTAGGCTCTCTAAAGAAACTGTTTTGACAGCTTCATGATTTTCTGTTTGAATCGCTAAATAAATTTCCTTACGATGAATTTCAATGTGTTTTGGGGCTTGAATACCTAGTTTCACTTGTTCTCCTTCAATTGCAAGAATCGTAATTTCAATATCGTCGCCTATTTGAATGGCTTCATTTTTTTTTCTAGAAAGCACAAGCATATTAGCGGTCCCCTTTCATAGCAGGCTGCTGAAAAATAGGTTGCTTCGTTCGATAAGTGGAATCACTCATCATAAATTGTTTTCCTTGTTTCGTCACAGTATTTAAAATGAGCGGTGCCTGTAAATTAGCGGTCGTTTCATGGAAAGGCTCTTGAATGGTCAAAAACACAAAAATCGCAACATCCTCTTCTTTTGCTATTTGTAATGAATCAATAAGTGAATCTGGTAGTTTCACCTTATAGTTATGGACATATGGAAAAGGATCAACACATATAAAGGCAACATCCGCCGTTTTTATTGATTGTAAAACAAAAAATGGAGTGCCTTCTTCAAGTGAGATAAGAGCAAATTCTTTTTCCTCTTCAAAAGCTGGAATTCCTTTGTCAAAGTGGAACAGTTGATTAGCATCTACTTCCACTTCTCCGTTATATTTTGTTCGTATGTACATGACAACACTTCCTTATATAAAATCATCATCACTAGTTCGTTTATGGAATAAATTCATTGTAGCATATCCTCTTTTATGAGGTATCGACCTAAATTTGGGAAAAAGTAAAAAGTCTGGAGTGATTATGTAAAAGATTGAGAGAAAAACAGGATGGTAAAGCGAATAAGCTCTATTTGGAGAAATGGCGAGTAGGAGACTGGTAGTATTTGTAGGTTGAGCTAAACTGATTTATACAGTATGACATTTATTGTCGAAGGATCATGAGTGATACATTTGATACTACTCTCTACATCCCCCGATCAATATGTCCACCGACTACATCAAATATGATCTGGTTCTTCTGCTTTAAATATACATCTGACTGCCATTTTGCCATTTGAATAATCGGATCGTTTTTTTGGACATGAATATCTATATGCCCATTTGGCACGTCATAATGGACCGTACTAGGTTGATAAGAAAACCTCACGCGGTCTAAACCTTTTGGCATATAAGCGATTTGACTACTTGGAGGAGGAGAAGTGGTTGTTTGTCTCGCAATATTAGCGATCGCATTTTGACCTGTGTGAATCGCCGCTAACTGCTTCCCTTCGCCTACTTTTTTCGCAATATAAGAATAAACCGAACTGATCATTTTCCCATAAAATTCAGAAGAAAACCTTAAAGGGTGTTTGAGATTAGCATCGGCAAATGCTTCCGTTTGGTCGATGTGAAGCCGACTTGGTGTTGTTTGAATTTGGATAATTTCGTTGATTTTTTGGTCAATATGCATATCGGCTTGACGTTGCTTGATTTGCACAGGGGGTTCGTTTTTTTGGATCGCGATTTGAGCATGGACTTGATTAATTCTTATACTCGGCATTTGCATCATTAAAACTTCCCCTCTGTACGTATTTAAAAACCTTTCACAGCAATCTTATCTTAAAAAGTCTAATAAGGATGGTTGCATAATTCTCGCTCCGGCTGCTAAAGCCGCGTTATGGATATTTTCCTGGATGACTAGATTCATAATAACTTCTTCCATATCAACATCTTCGTTATCAGACATCATTTTCTTCGCGCTGATTTCTTGATCAAGAATGCGGTTCTCAATCATCTCGACACGATTTGTCCTCGCCCCAAGCTCAGCTCGTTGGGAAACAAAATGATCGATATGGGCAAAAAATTCATCAATATAGCCCGTTAGTTCTTCACCCGTGACAGAACCATCTTCTAGTGCTTGCTCAAGGCGAATAATATCGCCAAATAATTGGTTGCTAAACACATCATTTGGATTGATGTTCACTTGGACTTTGACACCATTTAAAAGCTCAATTTCAACGGGCTGTGAATTAGCTGAAACAGCGTCCTTGCTCGCAATAACTAAATCGTTTGTTCGAACGTTACTCGTAGTCGCTTCACCTGTTTCACGGTTCGGCTGTGAAAACGTGATTTCTCCACCTTCCGTCACTTTCAACTGGAACGCATTTTCTTCAAAACCTTCCTCGCCGTAAGCTGGATTTCCAATTTGCTTCACGTCTTGAAAGATTAATTGACCAGACTCTTCATCTTCCCCAACTACTTCAAAGGTTCTACCTCCATGAATCAATTGAAAACCTTCGAGATTTGTTTCCCCCTCAAATAGTGAAGAGATTGGCAAGTTCATATTATCTGAATTAATGACAGGTGGAGACATTGTATCTGTCCCATTAAAAATATACTTAGTACCTGATTTTGTATTGGCAATCGACTCTAAGTGAAGACGTAACTGCTTAATTTCTTTGGCTATATTCGCTCGTTCACTCGCATCATAGGAATCATTCGACGCTTGAGTTGCTAGATCGCGAATTCGTTTTAACGTTTCGGTCGCTTCATCGAGTGCCGAATCAGCTGTATCCATCCAATGATACACTTCGCTTAAATTACGCTTAAATTGGGTAACCTCCGCGACTTGCGAGCGATAGAGCATTCCTTTCATCGCAACTACTGGATCTTGTGAAGCACGGGTAATTTTTTTCTGAGTCGCCATTTGATCAGACAACATCCCGAGCTTCTGGTAACTTTGATTAATATTGCGAAGTGTATTATGAGAAATCATCGTTGGTGTTACACGCATTTCTTATTCCTCCTATCTACCGACAAGGCCCATTCTATTAATAATTGTATCTAACATCTCATCGACCATTGTAATATTTCGTGCCGCAGCACTATAGGCATGCTGATATTGGATCATTAACGTCAACTCTTCATCCAAAGAGACGTTACTAACGGATTGGCGGTTGTAGTCAACACTTGAGAGAAGGTTGGCTGAGTTCGCAAGCATTCGCCCAGCTTCTTTTGTATCAACGGCCATTTTCCCTATCAACCCTTGGTAAAAACCACCAATCGTTGCGATTTTCGTTCCAAAATGAAGTTGCATTTTTTTGGCATCCGCTAATAGAGCCGCGTTGGAAGCATCGCCAGGAAACGCTTTAGGAACACCCTCTTTAAAGTTTCCATCATTCCCTAAAAACTGAATAAGCTCTTCATAATTTCCAGCTTCTAGTGCTTGTTTATACAGCCGTTCATATTCATCTTTATCAACTAAAGCTTCCTTATTGACACCAGCCGCTGCAATATTGTCAATACTATCATTAAGATTTTCAGCCACGATTAATCGTGCGGCAGCTCCTTTTTTCGGATCGGTTTCATCTGGGGCACCAGGTTTAAAGTCAAAAAACAATCCCCCTTGATGGACTTCCCCATTAATATCAGGCAAAGTAAAACCAATTTGATGAATTTGATTTATTCTCTCGGCAAATACCCAAGCCATTTCATCTAGTTCCGCTAACATATCTGGATACGTCCCTTTGACCTCTCCACTCTCCGTCACATATCCCAATGCCTCAACAATTCCTTTTAATGCTCCATTAGACATCTCTTCAAACGAAAAAGATTGTGTACCGAAATTCATCGAAACAAAATGTCCATCCTCATCACTCTCGATTTCTAACTGCTGAAGATCATTGTGATCAGCACCATTCACAAGCTGATGCTTTGTTCCATTTGCATCGACAAAATAAAGGGTTACAGCACCTTCTGCAGCTGAGTTCGGTTGGCCTTTGCTTTCCATCCGTTCTGTTGAGATGTTAATATAACCAGAGATTTCATCCAATAAGCGGTCCTGTTCATCATATAAGTCATTCGGTACATACCCATGTGGCTCAACATCACGAATTTGTTTATTAACATTATTTAATTGCGTTAAGAGCGAATTTAAATCTTTTGTATTCACTTCTAGCTCATTTTGATAATCACTTTGAACTTGTGTGAGCGAATCAGATAAATAATTAAACGTTTCGGTTAAAGCTTTCGCCGTTTCTCGAATGACTGAGCGTTCTCCAGATTCAGCAGGGTTCATCACTAAATCTTGAAAGGCTGACCAAAAAGACTCGATTTGTGCAGCTAAACCATCTGTTGATGGCTCATTTAAAATCGACTCCATCTTTTCAAACGCTAGATAACGAGAATTCCAATACCCTGTCTTATTGTTTTCATTACGAAATTGTACATCTAAAAACTGATCTCTTACCCGTTGAATCGACCCTGCTTTAACCCCTGTTCCCATCGAACCAGGGATGGCTGGGCTATTCATACCGGCAGAAGGATACGCTTCTGTTGTTTGGAAATTAACCCGCTGTCTTGAATACCCTTGCGTATTCGCATTCGCGACATTGTGTCCTAATGTATAAAGGGCTTTTTGCTGCGTCATTAATGCACGACGAGCCGTTTCTAATCCTGTAAATGTCGATAGCATCGTTTCTCGCTCCTTCGCTTTTACGCTCTTGAATCAAAAATGGAATGCTCTCCATTTTCGTATCCATTACCATTTTGTGGTTTTCGTTGATACTGCATCTCAGATAACTGAGGCGAGAGCACATCAAGCGAGAAATGGACAAACTTCATCGATTCTTGAATTAGCTCCTCATTATGCTCATTCACCTTTTTTAATTCTAAAATCTGCTCAAGAAGTAACTGTTGCAAGCTCTGGAGTCCTTCTCGGTCACTCGGTTCCACTTCTGCTATTAAATCTGTCATCGTCGGTTCTAGCAATGGTTTGTTCCTCGTCTCAAAAAAGCTCTTCACTTCTTTAACCCTAACCATTTCCGTTATTCTAAGTTTTTGGATCGCTTTTGCTTCTTCTCGCACTACTAGTTCCAAATCTTTCATTCGATTTTCTTTAATGAGCTCCGTCTTATTCACAGCGATTTCTAGCAACTGTTGCTGTACTTCAACAAGTTGACTTAACGCTTGTTTAATTTTTTCAATCATCATCTGCTCCCTCTTTTAGAATTTATCATTCCAATAATCATAAAAAGCTTGAGCGACTTTCTCTGGATTGACTTTATATTCGCCACGTTCCACTTGTTTCTTAAGTTCGTCTACACGTACTTGACGTTCCGTAATAAGAGGGTTTGTTTGCTGCAATTTCAAAGCCTCTGTGGAGATTTGTAATTGATCACGCTGCAACGCCTTTTTTGGAGTTGCTCCCATTTTCTCTACTGGTTTTTGATAGCTATAATTTGCGACGCGACGGTATGGATTAATTTCCAAACTGAACACCTTCTTTCTAGCTTCACATTCTCTTATTTCTTTTATCGGATTATTACCGTTAATCTTTATTAGTTAATCACGCTCAATTTCAATCGAACGATATGTCTGATAAGAACGTTTTTCCTCTTCTTTCATCTTTTGTTTTAATTGCTCCTCACGCTCGATTTGATCAAGTCCCTTTGTAATTTGACCACGACAATCGCTACAAATTCTTCCCTCATTAATCGATTCCCCACATGATTCACATGGATAACCAAGGTTTGGAAACTGTGTCGTCAACAATCTTCCTTCACGAATAAACTGATGCATCATCTCATAGGAAACACCGGTATACTCATGCACCTCTTGTACGGTTGCCATTCGATTTTCTTTTTTGCTCATATAGGTTTTCACTTTCATAAAGCAGTCTTCCTGCTCTTTAAAACAAGGGTTACAAATCGGCCGTAATGCCTTTACAAATAAGGCCCCACACTTCGGACAATTGGTCAGATCTCTCATCTTCCCTACTCCTCCCAAACGGATGTATCTCTTTAGTTTTATTTATGACTTTATAGTAATATAAAATATATTCAGCTAGCTACATTTTGAATCTTCATATTGGTAACGAAGCATCGTTCGGAACAGGACATCACGATGAACTTTCTGAGCGATTTTCTTTCATTAGAAAAATAAAATCTACTTTTTCAATCGCTTAGTCTTACCTAGCAATCGTCAAGGAAACAACTTGTTTTGCTCCTGCTTGCTTTAATGTCTTAGCAGCTTGTCTTAATGTTGTCCCCGTAGTATAAATATCGTCCACTAAGACAATTTTGTTTAGCTTTTCGGCTAAGAAGATGTTGGCATCCAGTTCAAACGGGTTATCCCCAAACGACCGTATCCGATTTTGGCGTGTTTTTTTGCTTTGTTTCTCACGATTTTTCCTCTTCAAATGAAGACAAATACAGTCTTGCGGCCAATTCTGAAGAAGCAATTCAGTTTGATTAAAGGTTCGCTCTTGCAAACGTTCCTGACTTAAAGGGATGGACATCACTTGAAACCCTCGAAACTTTTTTTCATAAAGAGCGAGTAGTTTGGGAGCAAAAAACGTGGCCATCATGGCATCTCCACGATATTTATACGTCGCCAAAAGCTCTTTCATAAATCCATTATAATGATAGAGAGAGTGATTTTCATTTAATAAAAGCCTTGTTGCTGACTGCTGTTCCCAGCGGTAACAATCAAAACAAACATCTTTAAAACGGTTTGTCTCCATTAACTGCCGTGAACAAATTTGACAACGATTCCCTTCCAGCGGTTTTAACTGTGATAAACACCGCTCACAAATTGGCTCTCTTTTTTGGTTGAGTAGTACAGAAAACCAACTCGGGACGTCTTTATAAGCATTTCGACAAAATAAACATTCACTCATAAGCCCCCACCTTCCTGATTCATCCTTTTGATTTGTTGAATGGCCCGTTTCATCGCTAACGACTTCCCATAATGAAAAAAACAAACATCACCACTTGGGAAGTGTGGGTCTCGCCCTACTCGCCCCGCAATTTGTACAAGTGCCGCTTCATTAAAAACACCATTTTCTGCTCCTAATACCGCGACAGCGACATTCGAAATCGTCACACCACGTTCTAAAATAGTTGTCGTCACTAGTAATGGAATCTCTCCTGAACGAAACGAGTTGACTGCCTGGTGCCGCGTTTTCGCACTTGCATGAACCGCTCCGTGTACCATTCCTTCCTTTGTCAAAATCGCCGAGACTTTCTCCAGAGCAAAAATGGTTGGCACAAACAACAGAACAGGCTGGTGTTGATGGCTGATTAACCATTTTTTTAGACGAGCCGGCAACTTTCCTTTTTTCATCCTCTTTTGCCAATCCCCTCCCCAAACCATCGTAGGAACTGGTAAAGGATGACCATGAAATCGTTTCGGAATTTTGGTAACCTCAAGCGATTTTTGTCTCAGCAGTTCTCGACTAGGAGTCGCACTTAAATAAACGAGGGGGTAATTCTCTTTACGAGCACGTCGAACGGCAAACTGCAAACTCTTATCAAAGGAATATGGAAACGCATCGACTTCATCAACAATAATAAAATCAAAAGACCGCTCATACCGCAAAATTTGATGAGTAGTAGCTATTACAAAATCCGCATATTCATCTCGGTCCTCGCTTCCACCAAATAACGCCGCGATTTTTATCGAAGGAAAAGCACTTTTGAACCTCGGCACAAGCTCCTTCACCACATCCGTCCTCGGTGTCGCCAGCAACGCTCGTCCCCCTTTTTCAAAAACCTCCTCCAACCCATTAAAGACAATTTCCGTTTTCCCTGCCCCACAAACCGCCCAAATGAGACCACGCTTCTGCTCTCGAATCCACTCACCAATCGCTACCGATGCCCTTTCTTGTCCTAACGATAAACGCCCGTCCCATTTTAAGGTGTTCGGCTTCTGCCGTTGTGGTGGGACCAAGCCAATCCAGCGGTAGAGCTTCTGACAGCTTTGCACCTTCCCTAACGAAAGACAATGACGACAATACAAACATAACTGCCCACACAGTGCACAAGGATGCTGGCCAAACTCACTTTTCTTTTGATTATTACAACGCACGCAAACCAATTTACCTCCCTTTTTAATCATGGCAGAAATGGCTTCGATTTTATTTTCATTAATAAGTTGCTGGAGTTTTTCTTCAGAAAGGGGGAGTTCTCGTTTTAATAACAGTTTTCCATAGAGATAGGGCTCACTTTTTTTGGGGACTAAAGATTGCTCAGGTTCTAACGTCGGTATTGTGTGTGGAATGAGGTCAGGAATAGGAGGGTGAAAAGAAACTTCCTGGTTCTTGGCGTTAGTGACATACAGCCTTTGAGCTTTTTCTGTTTTGAGGGAGTCGAGTGGTGGTGGAACTTTCATCAAATTCACCTCGATTAGGGGATTTTTAATATAGGAGGAAGGATAACTATAAAAAGACTGCATGTCCGATTTCTGGATGCATACAGTCTTGTTGAATAATCAAATTTAAATAATAGTAATTAGTTCACTGTTTGTGACCAAGTAACCCCGATACTGCCTTGTCCTAAATGCGTACCGATAACTGGTCCAAAATAACTTAATTCAAAATCAACGGTTGGGAAACTCGCTTTAAAATCTTCCAATAACTTTGTGGCTTCCTCTTCACAATTAGCGTGAATGATCGTCACTTGGAATTGCCCACCTTCAGACACTTCCTGCTCAAGCATCGTTTTAATCTTTGCAAAAGCTTTTTTCTCTGTTCTCACCTTTTCAAAAGGAACAATTTTCCCATCAACAAAGTGAAGAATTGGCTTAATTTTTAAAAGGTTGCCGACAAATAACTGTGCAGTATTTAAACGACCACCGCGATGTAAGTGATTCAAATCATCGACCACGAAGTAAGCACGAATCGTTTCTCTCACTTTATTTAAATGCTCAATAATTTCTTCCGCATTTTTACCCTCGTCTGCCAAACGAACCGCTTCTAATACAACTCGTGCCTGTGGTGAACAACTAATCGCCGAATCAAAACCAATGACCTCAATCGATTCGACCATATCACCAGCAGCAACAGCCGATTGATAAGTCCCACTAATTTTACTAGATAAGTGAATTGAAACGACTTGCTCATAGCCTTCTTTAGCAAGTTCTTCAAATAACTCAACAAATTGCCCAATTGCAGGTTGTGAAGTAGTTGGTAATTCCTTAATCTGTTCCATCTTAGAATAAAATTCTTCTGTTGCAATGTCTAATTCCTCTTGAAAAGAATCTTGTCCAAACACAACATTAAGTGGAACCATGTGAATACCGAGCTGATCTCGTAATTCTTTTGGAAGATAAGCTGTACTATCTGTCACTATCGCTACTTTTCTCATCTTAATAGTCCTCACTTTTTCTCTCATATTGTCTTACTTTTCTCTCTTCCCATTTTCCGAAAGCTGTCAATCTATCTCATCTAAATGTACCTTGAATCACGACTACTTTCAAGACTTATTGATTAGTTCTTTTATTTTTTTAAACTACCGTACTCTAAGTGTAATAGCTCGCTGATTTCTTGAACTATTTCAGGCTTTTAGTACCTTAATTTGGACTGACTGGCTTTTTTATTACTTATTCCTGGTTTTTCGCACCGTAATTTGGACTGGCTGGCTTTTTTATTACTTATTACTGGTTATTCGCACCGTAATTTGGACTGGCTGGTTTTTTTATTACTTATTCCTAGTTTTTCGCACCGTATTTTTCGCTGACTGGCTTTTTTATTACTTATTACTGGTTTTTCGCTCCCTAATTTTTACTGGCTGGCTTTTTTATTACTTATTACTGGTTTTTCGCTCCCTAATTTTCACTGGCTGGCTTTTTTATTACCTATTACTTGTTTTTCACACCGTAATTTGGACAGCTCGGCTTTTTCATTACTTATCCACAGTCTTTCGCACCCTAATCGCCACAATCCAGATTTTTCATTACTAATTCTCCACAAACTAAAAACTATGTGATATTTTCGCACATACTTGAGCTACTATCTAGTTAAATTTTGTATAATTTAATTATCATTACAGTTTGGAGGTGCCATTCATTAAATGATTCTTAAACAACGAAAGGAGTCTTCTGAATTACTACTCCAAAGAGTACTCAGCTGGAGGCTCAAGTCTTTTAGTGCAAAAGATCATAGGCGTTTATTTAAAATGGAAAAGGGCTTTGCTGGGGAACAAGCTTTTGATAACTGGGCCGTTCAGCTCCCTAAAGATTGGCTGCAAATTCAGGACCTCTGGCTTCAAAAAGATGATTCCCCGTTTCAAATCGACTCTCTTGTCATTTCACCCACTTTTCTTTTCCTTTTTGAAGTTAAAAATTACGAAGGTGATTATGAATACAAAGATCAGCGTTTTTATTCGCTTAATAGCTCCGAGGTTAAAAACCCACTTAATCAACTTGAAAGAAATGAATCCTTATTAAGACAATGGTTTCAGCTTCACAATATCAAACATCCTCAAATTACCTCTTTTATTATTTTCATTAACCCTAATTTTTATTTATTCCTACCAAGACCGAAATCCCCTACTTTTGTCTTTCCTAACCAACTCAACCGATTTCTCGAAAAACTTACTCAACAAACTGGCTCTATCAATCAGTCACATAAAAATATAGCAAGTCAATTGCTTTCCTCTCAACTTTCAGAGTCTCCCTTTTTTAAACAGCCCACTTTTAAAGAAAGAGAGTACAAAAATGGCCTTTATTGTAAATATTGTTTTTCCTTTAATCTTTCTCCTCTCGGCCGAATGACCAAATGTAGAAATTGTTTTAAAACAGAGAAGCTCCACCAATCCATATCAAGAAGCATAGAAGACTATCAAACTTTGTTCCCCAATTCTTTTATAACCACAAACAAAATATATGATTGGTGCAACATCCCTACTATTAATAAAAGAAGCATTGGTCGAATTTTAACAACCAACTATAAACGAATTGGACAAACTAAAGGTGCCTATTATATCTAAAAAACTTTCAAATCCCATTTAATAAATGCCAGTTGTAAAAGCGAAGATCACTCCCCTCTCATTCACCCTCAAACAGTGACCTATTAATAGGCACAGGTTGAGGGTCTTTTTTTCGCTCCTTAATTTCCCCGACACGCAATTTTGATTACTTATTCACCACTTTTCGCACCGTAATTTCCTATAGCAC